>CACZSP010000333.1 GCA_902783905.1 uncultured Ruminococcus sp. | reverse complement strand
TCTTCCTCTGTTTGTTCTTCCTGCGCGGCGGATTCCATTGCGGCTTCGACCGATTCCGCTTCGGGCAGCTCGGAAATGCTCGAAAGCCCGAACACGCGCAAAAATTTATCGGTGGTCCCGAAAAGCATCGGCCTGCCGGGGGCGTCAAGACGTCCTACGACCTCGATCAGTTCCTTGTCGAGAAGGGAGTTGACGGCGTAGGCCGAATCCACTCCGCGCACGTTGTCGACGAAGGTGCGGGTCACCGGCTGGTTGTACGCGATGACCGACAAAGTCTCGAGCGACGACGCCGAAAGGTTGCCGCCGCGGCGTATTCCCAGCGCCTCGCGGACGTAAGGGAGGTAATCCTCTCTCGTGCAAAGCTGGCAGGAGTCGTCGAACGTCAGCATCATGATGCCGGACGTTTCGTCGGCGTTGCGCGCCGCCGCCATATGCTCGGCGATGCGTCGCGCGTCTCTTTGCGTCATCGCCAGCGTTTCGGCAATTTTCGAATATTCGACGGGATGTCCCGCCGCGAAAAGGATGGCGTCGATCGCGCCTTCTATTTTTTTCAGTTCGGTGAGCTGTTCGAGCTCCGTCCCGTTTTTCTTAACGCTTTCGTCTGCCATCTTAATTCCTGTGTTCGTTGTCGTAGTTTTCAAGCTCGATTCCCTCGGTGAGGCGGTCGGCAAATTCCGGATTGACCGAGAACATGGCGTCCGTCCCGCAGAGATTGTCGAAGTCTCCGCCGTTGGCGGTTATGAGAAGACGTTTCATTTTTATCAGTTCGAGCACGCCGATAAAGATCGCCACCAGTTCGGGGCGGTCTTCGGCGTCGTCCAGCAGCTCCCCGAGCGATGTCGCCCTGTCGGTCCGTCCCTCGAAATGCTTAAGTATCCCGAGGATCTTCAGCTCGACCGACACCGTCTTTCGCGCCACGAGAGGACGCACGAGGTTTTCCTGCTTTATACCGGAAGTTTTCAGCTCGGTGATAAGGCGGCGCATAAGCTCGTAAAGGCGGTCTTTGTCCTGATCGAGCACAAATGTTTTGTCGGGAGATATCTCGTCGGTGTCCTTTGCCAGTCTGCCCGAAAAACGGGCGTATCTTTCGGCCAGAACGGCCGCCGCGCGCTTTGCGGCGGCAAGACGTGCGATCTGCTCGGCAAGCTTTGCGCGCGGGTCCTCGGCTTCCGGTTCCTCGCGCGGCAGAAGCATCCGGCTTTTGATCAGCATAAGTTCCGACGCCGTTACCAGAAATTCGGTCGCCAGCTCCATATCAAGTTCGGCGGCCTGCCTTATGTATTCGAGGTACTGCTCGCATATTACCGAGATCTGGATGTCCTCGATCTTCATTTTGTTCTTCTGTATCAGCGAGAGCAGAAGATCCAGCGGACCCTCGAAAACTTCAAGTTTGTAAGTGATCGTTTCTTCCATCGGGCGCCTCAGATAAATGCGAATACGAGAGACCAGAGCCACGTCATCAGATTAATGATTTTGCCCGCGATCCATCCGAATGGGATCTGGATGATACCGGTCCAGAGCAGGACGAGCACGCCTATCATGATCCACCGCTCGTATTTCATTATCGCGAAATACCACTTGGTCGGGAGGAAAATGAAAAAGATGCGCGATCCGTCGAACGGCGGAATAGGGAGCAGATTGAAAACGGCGAGGTAAACGTTCAGTAACATTCCGAGGTAGAGAAAGGTGATCGCGACGTCGACCATTGCCGGGACGGATTCGGCGGACGGCGGGATAAGGCGGAGTGCAAGCCGGTAGGTCAGGACGTAAAGAAGGGAAAAGACAAACCCGAGCGCGAGATTTGAGAGCGGTCCGGCCGCGGCGGTCAGCGCCATTCCGCGGCGCGGGTTTCTGAAATTCCTCGAGTTTACCGGGACCGGCTTGGCCCATCCGAAACCGAACAGCACCATGCATAGCGTTCCGATGGGATCCAGATGCTTCAGCGGATTGAGAGTCAGCCGCCCGAAATTCGCCGCAGTCTCGTCGCCCATCTTCTGGGCGACGCGGGCGTGGGAGTATTCGTGCACCGTAAGCGAGAAAACGATGATCGGCAGGGTGAGAAGAAGATTGATAATATAATCCCTGACCGAGCCGTCGGAAAGCAGATATCTGAACATCGCCGTCACCTGGATCCGAGCGACTGCAAAAGCAGCCGGCGGATCTCTTCCTTTCCTTCTCCCGTTTTAGCGGAGCAGGGGATGACCGGAACTCCTTCCGGTATCGCGCCGCATGATCCGAGCCGCAGGAGCGCCTCGCACCGGGAAGTCTTGTTCGGCTTGTCCGCCTTTGTCGCGAGGACGGCGAAACTCAGCCCGGAACGGTTGAGAAAGTCGAGCATCATAAGGTCGTCCTCCGTCGGACCGACCTCCAGGTCGACCAGCTGAAATACGGTTTTGATCAGGTCGGAGTTTTTGTTTTTCGTGAAGAATCCGTCGGTGAGCGCCGACCAGCGCGCCTTGTCGGCCGCGGGGCGCTTTGCGTATCCGTACCCCGGAAGGTCGACGAGTACGAACTTTCCGTCCACACGGTAAAAATTGACGGTGACCGTCTTTCCGGGAGACGAACTGACCCTCGCCAGCGATTTTCTTCCGAGTATCGTATTGATAAGCGAGCTTTTTCCCACGTTGGATCTGCCCGAAAAGACCGCCTGCGGAAGGAGGATCGACGGAAACTGACGGATATCCCCGGCGGATATCAGAAGCTCCGAATCGGAATAGTTAATCTGCATCTGATATCAGGCCCTTGCCGACTGGGCGTTGATCACGGGGATGACGGGCGCTTCGATCTGCGGCTCGCCGGCTGCCGGGAGCAGCGCCTCGTCCAGCACGTCGTGCGCCGTTTTGCAGGGAATAAACACAAGGTGTTCCTTCACTTCCGCGGCGACCTCGTCGAGGTTGAGCATGTTTTCCGCGGGTATGAGAACCGTGTGAACACCCGCCGCGTAGGCTGCCATCGTTTTTTCGCGCAGTCCTCCGATGGCAAGCACTCTGCCGGTTATCGTGACCTCTCCTGTCATTGCGACGTCGTGGCGCACGGCCCGGCCGCTCAGCGCGCTGACGAGAGCGGTGACGACGGTGACGCCGGCGCTCGGGCCGTCCTTCGGGACGGCGCCTTCCGGGAAGTGGATATGGATATCTTTCGTGCGGTAGAAGTCGGTCGGTATGCCGTATTCCGCGGCGATCGTGCGGACGTAGGTCAGAGCCGCCTGGGCCGATTCCTTCATAACGTCGCCGAGCTTGCCGGTCAGCTGAAGCTTTCCGGTGCCTTCCATTACGGCGACCTCGGTCTTGAGCAGATCTCCACCGGCCTCGGTATAGGCGAGCCCGTTGACGACGCCGACGAGATCGTCGCCGGCGACCGTTTCGGGAATGATCTTCCTTCCGCCCAGGAAGGACGCGACGTCGGCCGCGGACACCCTGATCTTCGATTTGCCGTCGCTGTCGAGTATGCGTTTCGCCGCCTTGCGGCAGATATCGGCGATGCTTCTCTCGAGATTTCGCACGCCCGCCTCGCGGGTGTAGCAGTCGATTATTTCGTATATCGCCCCGTCCTCTATCTTCAGCTGACGGCGCGAAAGTCCGTGGCGCTTGATCTGCTTCGGAAGGAGATGATTCTGCGCGATGCGCAACTTTTCCGAACGGGTGTAGCCGTTCAGTTCGATGACCTCCATGCGGTCGAGCAGCGGACGCGGGATTGTGTCGGTCGTGTTGGCCGTCGTGATGAAAAAGCAGTCGGAAAGGTCGAAGGGATATTCGACGAAATGGTCGCGGAAGGCCTTGTTCTGTTCGGGATCGAGAACTTCGAGCAGAGCCGAAGCCGGGTCGCCGCGCATATCCGACGTCAGCTTGTCGATCTCGTCGAGAAGCATGAGAGGATTGCAGACTCCGACCTGCTTGAGGGCGGCGATGATCCTGCCGGGCATCGAAGCCACGTAGGTCTTGCGGTGTCCGCGGATCTCCGCCTCGTCGTGTATGCCTCCGAGCGAGACGCGGACGTATTTACGGTTCATCGCGCGCGCCATCGAGGCGGCGACCGACGTCTTGCCGGTCCCCGGAGGGCCGACAAGGCAGATTATCTGGTTTTTAAGCTTCGGATTGAGCTGCTTTACCGCAAGGAACTCGAGAATGCGCTCCTTGACCTTTTCAAGCCCGTCGTGGTCGGCGTCGAGTATCTTTTCGGCCGCCTTCACGTTAATACGGTCGCGGGTGCGCTTTTCCCACGGTATTTCGAGAACTTCCTCGAGATAATTGCGGGAAACGGTCGCCTCGGCGGATCCGTAGGGAGTGTGCATGAGCCGGTCGTTTTCACGCAGAAGCTTCTCGCGAAGTTCTTCGGGCATGGGAGTCGAGTTGATTCTGTCGGTGAAGTCGTCGGGATCCTGTCCCTCGCCAAGTTCGTCCTCTATCACCTTGATCTGCTCGCGCAGGAAATAATCGCGCTGGCTCTTGGCGACACGCTCGGCTGTCTCGCGCTGTATCTCTCTTTCGCATTCGAGAAGCTCGCTCTCGCTCTTCATTATCTCGATCAGGAGTCCGCATCTTGAAAGAGGATCGAACTCCTCGAGAACGCGCTGCTTGTCGGCGGAATTGGTAAGCACCGATGCGGCGACAAAATCGGAAAGAAGTCCGGGATCGCGGATCTTTCCGGCAGTGGCTTTTATCGAGGCGGCGGGAAGCTTGAGAAGCTTTGCCATCACGTCAAGCTGCGAGCGTATCCCGGAAGCGTACGCCTCTCCGCGGACTCCGCCGTTGTCGGCGAGGGTGACCGTCTTGGAGAGGACGGAAGCCGAAATCAGTTTCCCGGATTTCGAGATATCGGCGACCGAGGCGCGCGAACGCCCCTCGCAGAGGAGACGAACGCTGGCTCTGTCCTTGTCGTGCACGCACTGACGGATGTTAACAATGGTCCCCACCCGGGCAAGCGAGCGGAGCTCGGGCGACGAGCCGTTGTCGTCGGTAATATATAAAAGAAGAGCGTTCATTCCGCCCGACACGGCGGTGTCGGCGGCGGCGACTGCGCTTTCGTCATCCGTTTCGAAGTCTATCGGGATGGCGGGGAAGGCGACTGCGTCGTGCAGCGGAATAACGGGAAGCATTACGGTATCGATCTTTTCGGTGGTTCGTGACATTAAACGGGGGTTTTCCTTTCGGGTAAAAAATAATGAGACATAATATTATATCATAATAATGAAAAAAAATCAAGTGGAAGGTTTCGCGCCTGAAGGCGATGATTATAGTTGTCAGTTGTTAAAAGATGTCAGTTAATACCAAAAAAGGAAAGCTTTTATTTTTTCACTGCCCGCTGCTCACTGCTCACTGTCCGCTCGCCATTTTCAATTTCTTCCGCTTTTAGCCGAAAACGGTAAAAAAAAAGCAGCAACGGTGACCGATCCCTGCGCGTTGATATCATAAGCTTGATACTCCGCAGAAAAAGGTGACCGTTGTGCATTCGAGGCCTCCGCGGGAATCTCCCACGGTGCATAATAATTATACCGCGCATTTGCCTGTTTGTAAATTGTGACATTTTACAAAAAATACGCAAAAACGCTAAAATTATTGTTTATTATGCTGAATTTCACAAAAGTGTTGACAAAGTGCAAAAAATGTGGTAAAATTTTTCACGTTCGGGATTTGTTTCCGGACGTATTATTCAAGCAGAACTCTCCGTTCTCACCCTGCCGCGCCGCGAGCAGGCGTTCATAGATCGAAAGCACGCCGTTTTTGCGCGCTGTATCTGGACACGGAGAGATCCGTGTTTTTCTTTTTACGGAGGTGAATGACAATAGCAACCAAAGAAATTCTGGTGAATGAAGCAATCAGATTCAAAGAAGTAAGAGTAATAGGATCCGACGGCAACCAGCTGGGCATCATGAGTCCGGAACAGGCGCTCAGGACAGCGTACTCGAGCGGGCTCGACCTTATACTTATCTCTCCCAACGCGCAGCCGCCGGTATGCCGCATCGCCGATTACGGCAGATACCGTTTCGAGCAGGACAAGAGAGAAAAGGAAGCCAAGAAAAAACAGAATACCGTCGAGATCAAGGAGGTCCAGCTTTCCTGCAGGATCGATACCCACGATTTCGAAACAAAGGTGAAGCATGCGCTGCGTTTCCTCGGAGACGGGAACAAGGTCAAGGTCGTTCTGCGCTTTCGCGGAAGGGAAATGAGTCACCAGCAGCTCGGACGCGACAATCTCGAAAGATTCAAAGAGGCGGTCTCGGGTGCGGGAACGGTTGAAAAGGCGCCGGTCCTCGACGGAAGACTTATGACCATGGTCATAGCGCCGCTTCGCGAAAAGGACAAGAAAGAACTTGCTAAGCAGGCCGCAAAGGCCAAAGAGGAAGCGGGAAAAGCGGCTGCCGCCGCGGAGTCCGCATCCCCGAATGCAGGCGAAGAATAAAATATTCATTACATACAGGAGTGTTACAAGATGGGAAAAATCAAGACACACAGAGCATCGGCAAAGCGCTTCTCGGTCACCGGGACGGGGCTTGTCAAGATGAATCACTCGCATCACCGCCATAAACTCGGTATCAAGGATCAGAAGAGAAAAAGACATCTCCGTTCCGCCGACTACGTTCAGGGCAAGGTCGCCAAGAACATCAGGGCGCTCATCAACAAGTGACAGTTTACAAGGAGGATAACAGGTTATGGCAAGAGTAAAAGGCGCGATCATGTCGCGCAAGAGAAGGAACAGGGTCCTCAAGGCCGCCAAGGGTTACTACGGATCGAAGAGCAAGCACTTCCGCATGGCCAAGCAGGCCGTTATGAAGAGCGGGAACTACGCATATATCGGACGCAAGCAGAAGAAGAGGGATTTCCGCCGTCTCTGGATCGCCCGCATTTCCGCCGAGGCGAAGGTCAACGGAATGAACTATTCGACGTTCATCCACGGTCTGAAGGCAAGCGGTATCGATCTGAACCGCAAGATGCTTTCCGAAATTGCCGTCGCGGACAAGGCAGGATTTGCCGCTCTCTGCGAGAAGGCAAAGGCCGCTCTCTGACATAGACGATCAGCTTATGAGGCTGCGTGCATGTAATGCCGCGGCCTCATATCCGTATCATAAAAAGAAAGATAATGTCCGCAGAATTTATTTCATCGAGGAACAACCGGCTTGCCGTAAGGATTCATTCACTCGGGCAGAAGAAATACCGCGACGCCGAAAGACTCTTCCGCGCCGACGGGATTAAGCTTTTCCGGGAGGCGGTCGCCTGCCGGGTCCAGCTGTACGCGGTGCTGCTCCGGGAGAGCGGATCGGACAGATTCCTTCCGGAGGCGGAAAGCGCCGGATGCCCGGTTTATCTCCTCGCAGACGGAGTTTTTGATAAAATATCGGAAGAAAAATCGCCGGAAGGCATTATTTCGGTGATAAAATATCTTGACAGTCTGCATAAAAGTGCTAAAATAAAAAAAGAGGCGGCCTCCCTTATAGGCCCCGGCGATTCGGTACTGGCTCTCGAGTCGGTGCGCGATCCGGGCAATTTCGGGACGGTCGTACGAAGCGCCGCCGCGTTCGGCGTCGATACGCTCCTCGTCTCCTCCGACTGCGCCGACCAGTACGGTCCGCGTGCAGTCAGGGCGGCGATGGGCGCGCTCTTTTCGCGCCGCATAATCAGAACGGACGATCTTCCCGGTACTCTCTCGCTTCTGCGCGAGTCGGGCAGAAGGGTCTTTTCGGCGGCGCTCGATAAAAACGCAGTGTCACTGCAGGATATGACACCGCTTCCCGGGGACGTTTTCGTGATAGGCAACGAAGGCAGAGGGCTGTCGCCCGAAGTAATTTCGGTTTCCGATTCATGCGTCTTCATACCGATGGAGACCGGCCCCGGCATCGAATCGCTCAACGCCGCAACCGCGGCGTCGGTGATAATGTATGAAAAAAAGAGGTGTTAATGGAAGAATCACTTTGCGGGATCAGACTGTCTCTTGCCCTGGGGGCCGGGAGCGTCTACACCCGCATAGCTGACGGTTTCGGCGGAGCGGAAAACCTTTTCCGCGCGTCGGACGGAGAACTTACGGAAGCCGGCTTTTCAGCCGCGACCCTGCGCCGAATCAGAAACGCCGACTCCTCGCGTGCGGCGGAAATCGCCGAATTCTGCGCGAAAGCCGGGATATCCCTGGTTTTTTTCGGTTCGGAGGATTATCCCGCGCCGCTCTCGGAGATTGCCGACCCTCCCTACCTTCTTTACGTTGCCGGAAGGATACCCGATCTTTCGTCACGCCTGGGGGCCGGTATCGTCGGAACGAGAAGAATGACCCGCTACGGAATGGAAACCGCCTTCTCGACGGCGTATCTGCTGTCTTCGGCGGGGGCGGTGACCGTGAGCGGAATGGCGCGGGGAATCGACGCCGTTGCCGCCTGCGGAACGCTGGAGGCGAAAGGGGAGACCGTCGCCGTTCTCGGCTGCGGCCCGGACCGCGCATATCCGCCGGAGCACGCGCACCTGATGCGCGAAATATCGCAAACGGGAGCCGTCGTCAGCGAGTATCCGCCCGGTACTCCGCCGTCCGCCTGGAATTTTCCCATGCGCAACAGGATAATCAGCGGACTGTCGCGGGTTCTGTTCGTCGTGGAGGCGGGAGAAAAAAGCGGGGCCATTCTTACGGCAAACTGCGCGAAAGAGCAGGGGAGGACGGTTTTCGCACTCCCGGGAAGAGCGACCGACGAGACCTCCGCCGGGACGGTCAGACTGCTGTGCGAAGGAGCCCGCGCCGCCGCGGGAGCCGGAGAAATCGTCGAGTACTGCGCGTCGGAATACCCCGGAATGCTGGATACCGACGCTTTTGCCCGGGCCTGTCCCGGGTGCGGAATGCGCCCCGGCGCTCTTTCCGCGCACGGGATAACCGGCGCGGACGAATCCCGCGGAATTCCGGTGAGGAAGGCACCTGAGGAGAAGGCTCCGTCCGCAACCGGAGAGGAAGAACGTGAGAAAAAGCTTCCCGAAGACGTCCGCCTGCGCGATTTTTATCTGAAAATTCCCGTCGGCGAGCCGGTGTGCGCCGATTTTTTCCCGCAGTTCGGTTATCGCGTCAACGAGGCGTTGAATCTGCTGTCGGTGCTTGAAATATCCGGGTACCTGAAAAGCGTACCCGGCGGAATGTATAAACGAATTGATTGAGAAAGGCAAACCACAGTCAATGGCTAAGTCAAAAAAGAATCTGATCATCATCGAATCCCCCACCAAGGCGCATACGATCCAGGAATGTCTCGGATCGAACTACCGCGTAATCGCATCGAAAGGCCACGTCAGAGATCTTCCCAAAAGCTCTCTCGGAATAGATATCGAAAACGGATTTGCGCCGCACTATATCAACATCCGCGGCAAGGGCGACACGATAAAGGAACTGAGAAAGGAAGCAAAAAAGGCGTCCAAGGTCTTTCTCGCAACCGACCCTGACCGCGAGGGAGAGGCGATTTCCTGGCATTTGGCGTACGTGCTCGGGATCGATCCCGATAAGGCGCTCAGAGTCACTTTCAACGAACTGACGAAGAACGTCATAAAAACGTCGGTGAAAAATCCGCGCGGTATAGATATGAATCTCGTCAACGCCCAGCAGTCGCGGCGCATCCTCGACAGGATCGTCGGCTACAAGCTGAGTCCGCTTCTCTGGAAGAAGGTGGGCAACGGCCTTTCGGCAGGACGCGTTCAGTCGGTCGCCACGAGACTGGTCGTCGAAAGGGAGACGGAAATAAGAAAATTCGTTCCCGAAGAGTACTGGACGGTTTCCGCGGTGCTCGACAGCGGCGAGGAAAAGATCAGAGTCAGATACGTCGGCGGTGCGGAAGGCGATGAAAGGATGAGCGACGGTTCGACAGCCAAGGCGGTTGCCGAAGCGGTTAACGGAAAGAAAATGACGGTAAAATCGGTCAGACACGCCGTCAAGGAAAAGAATCCGGCTCCTCCGTTCACCACGTCGACCATGCAGCAGGAGGCGTCGAGAAAGCTCGGATTCAGGTCCGCCAGGATAATGTCGGTCGCCCAGGAGCTTTACGAGGGAATAAATCTCGGGCCTCAGTTCGGCGGTACGCAGGGACTTATCACCTATATGCGTACCGACTCTCTCCGCGTTTCGTCGGAGGCGTCG
>CACZSP010000332.1 GCA_902783905.1 uncultured Ruminococcus sp. | reverse complement strand
TTCGGCGCCTCGCCCCTCACCGGCTCGATCGGCGTCGTCACCATCAACATGCCGCGCATCGGATATCTTGCCGCGGACGAGGCGGACTTCTACCGCCGTCTCGACAGGATGATGGATATCGCCGCCCGTTCGCTCGACGTCAAGAGAAAGGTCATCACCAAACTCCTCGACGAAGGACTTTACCCCTACACCAAGAGATATCTCGGCACTTTCGCCAACCACTTCTCGACCATCGGACTCGTCGGAATGAACGAGGCCTGCCTCAACGCGAAGTGGCTGCGCTGCGATATGACCGACGAGCGCGCCCAGCAGTTCACCAAGGACGTCCTCAATCACATGAGAGAGCGTCTGTCGGATTATCAGGAAAAATACGGCGATCTCTTCAACCTGGAGGCGACTCCCGCCGAATCGACTTCATACCGTCTTGCCAAGCACGACAAAAAGAGATATCCCGACATCATCACTGCGTCCGAGGGCGAGACCCCGTACTACACCAACAGCTCGCATCTGCCGGTCGGATACACCGAGGACGTTTTCACGGCTCTCGACGTTCAGGACGAGCTCCAGACGCTTTACACCTCGGGTACCGTCTTCCACACCTTCCTCGGCGAGAAGCTTCCCGACTGGAAGGCCGCCGCGGCGCTCGTGCGCAAGATAGCCGAAAACTACAAGCTTCCCTACTACACTATTTCTCCGACCTATTCGGTCTGCGCAGATCACGGATACATCCCGGGCGAGCACTTCACCTGCCCGAAATGCGGAAAGACTGCCGAGGTCTACAGCCGCATCACCGGTTACTACCGCCCCGTCCAGAACTGGAACGACGGCAAGGCACAGGAGTACAAACAGCGCCGCGAATACGACGTCGCCGGATCGATGGCGTCGTTCGACAAGGCCGATCACGGTATCGCTAAAGAAGAAAAAGAAGCAGCCTTTGAAACCTGCGCCTGCGAAAAGCCGGCAACCGGCGCTCGCGTGATCCTTTTCGCCACCAAGACCTGCCCCAAGTGCAAGATCAGCGCATCGCTCCTTGAAAAAGAGGGTATCGCATTTGAAAAGATCTATCACGAGGATCAGCCCGACTTCGCGAAGACCTACGATCTGCGTCAGGCGCCGACGATCCTCATCCTCGACGGCACGAAGGCGGTCGCGTATTCCGACATCACCGGAGTAAAGCAGTTCATAGCCGAAAGAACGGGTAAATAAGAGGATAAGAAAATATTCTAAGGAAGCGCTGAATAATTCGCGTGCGATTTATTCAGCGCTTCCTTAAAAATCCGAACGGAGAAAGAAAAATGACCGATATCATCATCATCGGCGCCGGCCCCGCGGGGCTCTGCGCTTCGATATACGCAAGGCGCGCCGGAAAGAGCGCGCTGATAATCGAAAAATCGACCTTCGGAGGTCAGATGACCTTTTCGCCGAAGATCGAAAACTACCCCGGGTTCGAAGAGATCTCGGGCAACGAACTCGCCGACCGCATGCTCTCGCAGGCAATGGCGCTCGGAGCTGAGATCGAGGTCGCGACGGTCGAATCTCTCCGCAAGGAAGGAAAGGAATACGTCGTTACGGCGGACGGAAAGGAATTCCGCTCTTACGCCGTCATAGTCGCCTGCGGCGCCGAACACAGGCGTCTCGGGCTTCCCGGCGAGGAAGAACTCATCGGCAGGGGGATTTCCTTCTGCGCCGTCTGCGACGGGGCGATGTTCGCGGGGCTCGACGTGGCGGTGATCGGCGGAGGCAACTCGGCGGTCGTCGAAGCGGCGCTGCTTGCCGAGACTTCGAAGAGCGTGACGCTTGTGCAGAATCTGTCCTTCCTCACCGCCGAAAAGACGGCGGCGGAGGCGCTGCTCGCGCGTCCGAACGTGAAGGCGATCTACGATACCGTGGTCGACGGATATATCGCCGAGAACGGAAATCTGAAGGGACTGTCGCTTCTGAACACCGTTTCGGGAGAGAGGAGCGACCTTTCCGTCGACGGAGCGTTCGTCGCGATTGGTCTTGCTCCGGCGACCGGAGTATTTGCGGATATCCTTCCTCTCGACGAACACGGCTATCTTCTCGCCGGTGAAAACACGTCGGTCGGAATGGGCGGCATATTTGCCGCGGGAGACTGCCGGGTAAAGAGCGTGCGTCAGATCACGACCGCCGTCGCCGACGGAGCCGCGGCCGCGCTCGCCGCCTGCAACTACGTCGACGGCGTACGCCGGGGCGACGCGGAGATACTCCCGAACGAGACTCTTGCCCGCGAGGACGAGGACGGAAGGAACGCAGATGAATAATCGTTTGCGTTTGCGCGTCTTTTGCGTAATTTCCGCTGTTGCGATTATATGCGCCTTTGCCGCAGGCTGTGCGCAGAAGAACGACAAGCCGCAGAGACGCGACGTCGTCAAAGACGCGTTTGCGCTGCTTTC
>CACZSP010000331.1 GCA_902783905.1 uncultured Ruminococcus sp. | reverse complement strand
ATCTGAAGTTGTTTTTTTCTTTTTTTCGGATTCTTTCTGTTGTTCTTTTTTTCTCGGTGACATTTGTGTCCTTGTGATTTTATGCATTGCGACCGCCCGAAAAACGTTTCCGGCGGTAAACTATATTATTTTACATTAAAAATGTAAATTTGTCAAGTTTTTTCAATTCGTCCCCTCTTTGTCGAGTCTGTGAAGGAAGGAAATGCAGCGCGCGACTTCCCCGGGGCCGTCCGGAGTGAGCGATTCGCTCTCGACCACCATCGTCATACCGAGTTCGATCGCTTTTTCTCTGACCTGACGCACCGGCGCCTCTCCCTCACCGAGGGCGGTGCCGCGCCCGCCGATAAAACCGTCCTTCAGATGGATGACGTGAACTCTGTCTTTCATTTCCTCCATCATGGCGACGGGGTCGCGCCCCGCGTTGAAAGCCCAGAAGGTGTCGATCTCGAAGTCGACGGGCGTGCGTTCCCGCAGATCGTCCCATACGCATCTGCCGTCGTCGCGCAGGGCGAATTCGCGGCTGTGGTTGTGATATCCGAGGGATATTCCCTCCGAAGCAAGATACGGTTGCGCTTCGCAAAGAACGCGGCAGAATTCGTCGATCTTTTCGGGTGTCGAAAGATCGGCGCCCGGGATGATATAATTGCGGTTGCCGATGATTTTGTGATAGGCGACGGTTTTTTCGATCCTGTCGGGATAAAGATCGGTCCAGGAGGAGTGGGTTCCGGAGCAGAAAACGTTGTATTTTCTCTGCCAGGACGCGACTTCCTCGGCAGGATGCCCGAAAAATCCGGCGTATTCAAGGAAGGAGTAGCCGAGAGCCGCAGCCGTCCTGACCGCCGCCTCGAGATCCTTTTCAGCTACGTCGCGTATGCTGTACATCTGAAGTCCGTATTTCATTGTCCGTTTCTCCTTTTTTTCAAAAGCGGTATAATTATCAGAGCCGAACCTGCGGCAATCGCAACGGCCGACAGCGTCTGGGACGGGGAAAGAGGCCCGATGAAACTTCCCCTGTCGTCTCCGCGCAGAAATTCGATTAAAAACCTGAATATCCCGTAGGATATCAGGTAAACCGGCAGCGTCGACTTCGAACGGAAGCGAAGAAGCATGACCGACAGCACGGCGAAAAGAACAAAAAGGAAGACGGCCTCGAAAAGCTGAGTCGGAAGCACTTTTTCGGTCATTCCCGGGAAACGCACGCCGAGAGGGGAGTCGGTCGGCATCCCGTAACAGCAGCCGGCGAAAAAACAACCGATCCTTCCGAGAGCGTGCCCCAGAGCGACGGCGCACGGAACCGTCGGGAGGACGTTCCGGATATCCGCGCCGGTTTTCTTCCGCAGGAGAATGTAAACAAGAAGAAAGCATGCCGCTCCTCCCGCAAGACCTCCCAGAAAGGTGATTCCTCCTGTTATGCTGAAGCCCGCCGACGGGTCGGCGATATAATCGAAAAGCCCCTGAAAAACCCCCGCGGACAGGAATCCGGCGGCTATCGAAAGCAGGGAGTCGAAATAGAAAAACTCGGAATCGCGGCGGGGAGTACCGGTTTTCGCCGAATAGATCCCGAACACCGCCAGCGCCGCGATCACGCCTGCGGCTACCCATATTCCGTACCACGGGATATCAAATCCCTCTATTCCGAACAGATCGCGTGCCGCGTATGGAAACATGCGTCAATCCTCCGGTGTCTCCGGCTTTCCGGATTTTTCGGTCCGGCGGGCTCTGATTTCGTTGATCAGTCCTATAACGGTGGATATTGCCGGAGCCGCCGCTCCGAGCGTGCTGATATAGTTTTTCAGGATCAGATTGTACGCGAGATACATAAGCGACGCGACAAGCATCAAGGATTTGGTAACGACGGTGTCGCTGCTGTACAGGCCTATGACCGCCATGGCGCTGGCGGCGGCCGGAATCAGTATTACGGGAGAAAAACCCGATGTGACCGTTTCAATTACCGGGGAGATCATCATTACGGCAATGAAAATCCACATCCAGGCGCGGCTGTCGGCCCATTTGTGCTTTCCGCGGTTGTAAAAGACGGTCTCTCTCCCGACGGCGACAAAGGTAAGAACGGCTCCGGTCAGACTGCCGAAAAGGTAGTACTGCGCCGACCAGAGAAGGTCGGATATCAGCTTCATAATCAGTATTCTGTCACGGCGGGTGCTGGTATAGATGAACAGACACTGGACGATGGCGACGAGTCCGACCCAGACGGAAGCCCTTCGGGTTCCGTCCATTTCGTAATATCCTATCAGTTCTCCGATCCTGCGGATAATCTCCAAATCAGCGCCTCCGCGATGACACAAATACACAGATTATTTTACCACAAAACACTCCCGGTTGTCAATATAATAATAGT
>CACZSP010000330.1 GCA_902783905.1 uncultured Ruminococcus sp. | reverse complement strand
GCCTGTTTTCCTGCGATTTCTCAGTCAAAACAGACACAAAAATCTCTCGCCAATACACGCACGCGAATTGTGCGGTATTGCCTTAAGTCCGGTTACCGCTCCTCGGATATTGTGCCGTTTGCACCTTTTGCAGAACAATAAAGTGCAATAATTGCACCCGCGCGCATTTTGCAAAGTGCAAATATTGCACTTTTCTTTCTGTAAAGCGGCGTATGAAAATCTGTTGAGAGCGAGAACGATTGAATTATTTCTCGCTTTGCAGATTATTCACACATTTATTGTTCCTGAAACCGCACGAAACCATAATTATTTGAGTATTGCCAAGGAAATTCGGGAATTAGCAGGATAAAAGATTTCGTTAAAAAACTGTTATGGTTAATTCGAATAATAAAGTAATCTTATTGATCTGTTGAAGTTACATCTTCGACATGCTCCACGTCGGCTGGTTCTCTTATCCCCCTTATGAGAACCAGCCTTTTGCGCCGTTTTTGACGTTTGAGCGGTTTTTGAAACTTATCTCACAATTTACAATCAATCTGCCCTCGCGGTCGGACAAGAACGGTCCCGGGAACAAGTACCCCGGGACCGTTTTGACTTATTTCGCATTCAGAAGCTATATAAATGTGTTTCGTATTTGTACGCTTTTTAACCGCACTTCCCTCTTTCACCGTCGCGTTCATTCCGCGACGGGACTGACCGTCGCGGCTATCGCGACGTGGTCGGAGAGAGCGGTCGGGATCTTGCGGAAACCGGAAACCGAAACACCCTTGTATACGATATTGTCAACCGCCCACTCGAGCCCTCCGGTCTTCGATCCGGTGCAGGTGAGGTATGATCCGTCGTTGCAGACTTCGTATCCCGCGTCGGTGAAAAGATCGAAATAGTCCGGAGAATATGCGTTCCAGTCGCCGAGCATGATTATCCGTTCGACGTCTTTGAACTTCTCTGTCAGTTCCTTCATCTCGTTCTGACAGACGGTGTCGATATAGGGCGGAACGTCGTAAAGATTATCGTCAAAGGCAAGATGCACCGCTACTACCGTGAGCGGCTCGCCGCCGAAATCCATCTCCGCGGTGATATAGTAGTAGTCGGGCGCTTTTACCGCTGTCGTATAGGTTATCACCGCGTTCCGGTTGCACTCAAACTCGTGGACCGTGACGTTTTTCAGCGCAAACTTTGAATAAATCGCGTTGCAGCTGTACCGTCGCTGCTCACCCTCGTAGTTTGTTCCGGTATATGACCCGAACAGCGACGACGCCGGATTCGAAGGCGTGAGCAGTTTGCTGTATTCGTTAAGCACAAAGAGATCCGCCCCGACGCAGCCGTCGATATATGTTGAGAACTGTTTCGCGGCGGTTTCGTAGTCCGCGTCTTTGAAGTCGGAATCGCGGTGCGTGCCCTTGCTGAAATGCCCGATATTCCAGGCGGCTATCGTGAATGACCCCGGGATCTCCACGTCCGGAGCGTCGAAAAACTCAACCTTTTCGGGCAGATAGACCACGTCCTTGCTCGAATGATATACGTACAGATATTTCGCGTCGGAGGGGACGGCAAAGGTCGCGCTCATGCTTCCGTCCCAGACGACCTCGGTGTATCCGTCCGCGTAGGACGGGACCCTGCCGGCAACCGGCAGCTCGCGCAAAAAGGCGTACCCGGTTCCCGGTCCGCCCGCCGCTGCGGTGACGGTAACGGTATTGAACGTTATCCCCTCCAGATCGATCACCGCGCCGTAATAGCCGGAAACTATCTCGTATTTGTTCGTCTTTGTGACGATCGTTCCGCGGAGTTTCGATATACCGTCGACCGGGAAAGAATAAAGGATCAATTCCCCGCACCGGGTGCATCTTCCGTCGGCGTCGGGCTCCGCGTGAGCCGCCGGCTGCGCCGTGCGCCGCTCGCTCTCGCCGCACTCGCACAAGCGTTCCTCGGTCAGCCCCTTTTCACAGTTCGAACCGGGTACCGGAACCCATTCTCCGAACACGTGAGTATGCTGCGTTCCGGCGGTGGTTTTCTCACCCTCGGTGACGTCGCCCGTACCCGCCGAGCCGCAGGAGGAAAGCCCGGGCAAAGCGGCGACTGCCGTCACAGCGGCAATCAGTATACATAACAATCTGCGCATTTTCTAACCTCTTCTGTTGCTTTATCTACGAAAAAATGATACACCAGTCGCAAGCCCCCGCGGTTTTGCGGCTCTTCGCTAATATTATACAACACAATCCTCAGTTTGAAAAGAGGAAAGAACCGATTATTTGAAAAGCCGATACGTCGCGTAAGAGCGCATTTTTCCAGGATTATTTTCTTTTAATGACTTGACAAATCGCAAAAAAACGGCTATAATAATACGTGATATTACATTAGACGGAGTTTTAAGATGTATATTACACGTCATGCTGAACGCACAGTTGAAAAGCTTTCGAAAATGTTCGGGGCCGTTCTTGTAGCAGGACCAAGACAGGTTGGAAAAACCACTATGCTCAAACGTCTTTCCAAGGAATTCAATTACGTCACGATGGACGATCCGGTGCTTCTTGAAATCGCAAGGGCGGAAAGTTCAACGTTTTTCAAGGACAATCCGCCTCCGGTATTTGTCGATGAGATTCAGAAAGCTCCGGAACTGTTCACTCAGATTAAAATGATCCTCGACAAAGAAGGGGAAAAGGGCCGGTTCTATATGTGCGGCTCGCAACAATTCAAAATGATGAAAAACGTCAGCGAATCGTTGGCCGGGCGTGTAGGTCTTATGACACTTCTCGGCTTTTCCCTCAGAGAATCCGAAGGTGTCTCCTTTGACGCTCCGTTTATTCCGACTGACAAATACTTTGAGGAGAGAAAGTCACAGCTGTCCGATCTTTCGTATGATGAAATCTGGAGCAGAATCCAAAGAGGAAGCATGCCCGAACTTACCGATAATCCGGATTACGACTGGCAGATGTTTTATTCTTCATACGTCAGCACGTACGTTGAGCGTGACGTTCGCGAGCTGTCGGAAATAGGCGACACTATTAAATTCATCAGGTTCATGACCGCCGCCGCGGCTTCTACCGGGAATCTTCTTAACCTTGCTTCTCTCGCCAGAGACGTCGGGGTCAGCCCTCCTACTGCCGAACGGTGGCTCTCGATTCTTACGGCTTCAAACATTGTTTATTTGTTGCCGCCTTTTTCAAACAATAAAACCAAGCGAGCTGTCAAAACTCCGAAACTCTTTTTTCTTGACACCGGGCTTGCCTCTTATCTTACAAGATGGACCTCGCCTGAAGTGCTCAGAAACGGCGCTATGTCAGGTCAGATGTTTGAAAGCTTCGTGATTTCCGAAGTCGTCAAGAGTTATTACAACAGGGGCATTCTTGAACCGCCTCTCTACTTCTACAGAGATAAAGATATGAAAGAGATCGATTTAATCATTGAGGACGGCGGCGTTCTTTATCCCGTCGAGATCAAGAAGCATTCAGATCCGCAGAAACGTGATATCGGCTCGTTTTCTGTTCTGGAAAGAATTCCGGGAGTTAAGCGCGGCCAAGGCGGCGTGGTATGCACGTATGATAACCTTGTATCTCTTTCACCGACAGATCGCGTGATTCCAATCAATTATCTTTGAATAAATTATAGCGAAACAAGTTTTTTACACGTCCGTATGGAGATCGAGGGGAAAAAAAGGAGAAAACCATGGCTGATAAAACGCAGATAGTGTTCATTATGACAGATACCCAGAGGTGGGACATGGTCGGCTGCTACCGCGATACCGGCCTGCGAACGCCGAACATCGACGCGCTCGCCGCTGACGGCGTCAGATACGAAAGGGCGTATACGACGCAGCCGGTCTGCGGTCCCGCGAGAGCCGGGCTATTTACCGGCCTTTTCCCTTCCTGCGCCGGATCCTGGGCAAACGGGATGGCGCTCGGCGATAACGTGAAGACGGTCGGACAGCGCCTGCGCGACAACGGGATACATAGCGCTTACATTGGCAAGTGGCATCTTGACGGGACCGATTATTTCGGAAACGGTTTCTGTCCCGACGGATGGGATCCCGAATACTGGTACGACATGCGCCGTTATCTCGAGGAGCTGAGCGAGGACGGCAGAGCGATGTCAAGGTGCTCAAAGACGATGGATTTCATCCGGGTGCCGGAAGATTTCACGTACGGGTCGAGGGTGCTCGCCAAAGCCCGTGACTTCATGGAGAGATACAGGGACGAGGATTATTTCCTTGTCGTGTCCTTCGACGAGCCCCACGGACCCTTTCTCTGCCCTCCTCCCTACGACACTATGTACGCCGATTACGAGTTCCCGCGCGATCCCGCAGTATACGATACGCTCGACGGCAAGCCGGGCTACCAGAAGATCTGGGCGGCGGAAAAACCGGGAACGCCCGAGACCTTCGACATGAAAGCGAGATATTTCTTCGGCTGCAACAGCTACGCCGACGAGCTTATAGGCAAGACGGTGGCCGCCGCTCCCGACAGCGCGGTCATCATGTATACTTCGGACCACGGCGACCTGCTCCACTCGCACTCTCTCTTCGCCAAGGGACCGGCTGCCTACGACGCTGTCGCGAGGATCCCATTTATCATCCGAGACCCGAAAGGCGTCCGCGGAGGAGTGTACCGAAAGCGTCCGGCGTCGCATATCGACGTCGTTCCAACAATCCTCGACTATTTCGGCATACCGATTCCGAAAGTTCTGCAGGGCGGATCGATAAGGCCTACCGTCAGCGATCTGTCTGCCGACACGCCCTCTCCGTACGCCTTCATCGAGTTCACGAGATTCGAGCAGGACCACGACCACTACGGCGGTTTCCAGCCGATGCGGGCGGTCACCGACGGAAGATACAAACTGTCTGTCAATCTGATGTCGACCGACGAGTTTTACGATCTCGAGGCCGATCCTTTCGAGTGCAAAAACCTCATCGATACCGCCGATCCCGGGCTTGCGGCCGCCCGCGACCGGCTGCACGACGCGATACTCGACCGCATGTGCCGTGACCGTGATCCCTTCCGCGGATACTACTGGGACTGCAGGCCCTGGCGGACCGACGCCGCGCCGCCGAACTGGAGATACCGCGGATGGACAAGGCAGCGCGAGAACGAGGAATACGAGCCGCGTCAACTTGACTTCGTCAACGGGCTGCCCATGAATCACCCGCAGAGATTTAAGATATCCAACGGAAACGTTGAGTATTCGTCTCTTGAGCAGATGATAGAGTACCTTAAACACTACGACGAATGAGGAAAACGGTGCGGATTTCGTTGTCTGTCAGGAATATTTTGCCGCGAATCAGAGGTGTGAGATGGAACAGTTTTTAACGTTGATGGCGGATCTGGACGAAGATTCGCAGGCAATTTTGTCGGCCTGGTATAAAGATCTCAGTAATGCCGGATTCAGAGGAAACCAGACCCCGAATCTTCCGTTCCATATCAGTATGGCAACTTTCCCTTTGGAGAAGGAACAGGATGCGATTGAACTTGCCGAAAAGGTCGCCGGAGAGTTCAAACCGTTTCCCGTGCATATCAGCCATATCGGTATATTTGCTCCGGGGAAAGTGCTGTTTGGCGGGCCGGAGAGAAACACAGAATTGGAATTACTTCACAACGCTTGCGAAAAGGCCCCGGATCCGCAGCGCCCCTGGACGCCACACGTAACCGTGCTGATCGACGAGCCTGCGACGGTCTGCAATGCGCTGCCGGAGTTATTAAGGCAATACCGCACAATTCGACGCGCACATCTAGCCGGCTGATTTTCCGTCTGTTTCCGCGTCGAAATCTTGAAAAACCGCCTG
>CACZSP010000329.1 GCA_902783905.1 uncultured Ruminococcus sp. | reverse complement strand
TGCAGATCTACCGCGGAATGGATATCGGAACGGCAAAGCCGTCCGCGGAGGACAGAAGAGCCGTACCGCATCACATGGTGGATTTTCAGGATCCCCACCTGCCGTATTCCTGCGCCGATTATTCGGTCGACGCACGGAAATGCGTTACCGACGTTCTGTCCCGCGGCAGGCTCCCCGTTATATGCGGCGGTACCGGTCTCTATCTCGATTCTCTTCTTTTCGAACGCTCTTACGATGCCGGTTCCGGGAAAAGCGAAATAAGGGAAAGACTCGCCCGGGAAGCCGAAAAACTCGGAAACGCGGCGATGTGGGAAAAGCTTAAGACAGTCGATCCCGAATCGGCCGCGGCGGTACATCCCAACAACGTCAGGCGCGTCGTCAGGGCGCTTGAAATATACGAGCAGTGCGGCGTTCCGAAAAGCGTACTGGACAGACAAAGCGGAGCCGCGAGGTTCGATTTCTTCTGCGCTTTCATCGGTGCGAACGACCGGGCGGTGCTCAACCGGCGCATTGAAAGAAGGGCGGACGCCATGATCGCCGACGGACTTGCCGCCGAGACCGCGGCGCTGGAATCCGACGGAGTGTTTTCCGACAATCAAACGGCGGCCCAGGCGATAGGTTACAAGGAAATTCTTCCTTTCATTCACGGCGAGAAGTCTCTTTGCGAGGCGAGGGAGGATCTTGTCGTCGCCACGCGCAGATACGCCAAAAGACAGGAAACCTGGTTCGGAGCGAAAAATTACGCGGTCCGGTTCGGCTTTGACGTCTCACCCGGGGAACTGTTCGGCAAAATAAGAAGATCTATCGCGAATTATTTGGACGGATAATGAAGAAAGACAATCCTAACGGAAACGGCGGGAGAGGCGGGCGGCTTCCCGCCGGAGCGAAAAAGCCCGAAGACCGGTATCCCCCGCTTCCGGCAAAAAAAGCCGCGGACAGTTTTCTGCGGGAATACACGGAACCTCCCAAGGAAAAGCGCGAGCGCGGAAGGATTTTCGACGGAAGCTTTTTACTCGGAGCCCTTACCCAGATCACGGCGGTTCTGCTCTCGTTCTTGCTTGTAGTATATTTCGGATATCATCTGGTAAGGGCATTTTCCTCGGATATAACCACCTCCGGCGTTTTCACCATTACCGAAAAGGAAACCGTGAAGGGAAGGGCCGTACTTATTCGGGATGAAAAGCTTCTCGACAGTCAGTCCGGCGGATATATCGATCCCCTTATCGAAGAAGGACGGAGGGTGTCCAAAGGAGAGGCGGTCTGCGCTCATTACGCATCCGACCGCAGCGGAATAAGAGCCGAGATCCGCAAAATCGAAAAAGAGATCGGCCTTCTGAAAAGATCATCCGGAGCCGGCGCGTCATCCGTCGGCGTACTGGATAACTTCGAGCTTATTTCATCCGGCTATTCGGATATTATGAAGGCCCTTTCGTCGGGGGATTATTCCGCCGCAACGGCTATGTCGGACGACTGGAGAGTCAGTCTCGGCAGGAAGGAATATCTTGCCGGGAGCGGCAATCCGATCACGGCAAGGCTTATATCCCTCGAATCGCGCGTTTCACTGCTCGAGGCGTCGATGGGAGACCCGCTTTCGGTCACAAGAGCCGACGAACCCGGTTATTATTTTTCGGTATCCGACGGATACGAATCGGTTTTCGGACCCTCTCTCGTTAAGGAATTCACCGAAAGCGCCTTCCGTGAGGCGATGGCGGTACCGGTCGGAAGACTGTCCGACGCGGGAAAGCTTGTTCGCGGCATGACCTGGTATCTTGCCGTCGAATTCGAAGGAACGGCGGTCGGCGCGCTCAATCCCGGCGACGCGGCCGAAACCGAATTTCTGCCGTCGGGACGTACCGTAAAGCTGAAGCTCGAAAAGAACGTCAGAACCGAAACCGGGATTATTTCACTCTTTTCGTCCGACAGCATCCCGGAGGATTTCGTTGTTCCGAGATTTTCCGACGTTTCGGTCACCGTGAGGGAATTTTCGGGATACCGTGTTCCCGTCACCGCGGTCCATCCGTACGAGGATATGACCGGCGTCTTCACGCTTCACGGAGGATACGTTTATTTCAGAAAAATCAACGTGCTGACTGAAGGTCCGGGATATTATATCGTATCGCCTTACGAGGAAGTCGAGGAGGGACCGCCCGCCTCGTACAGCGTTCCGCGTTACGATATGCGGGGCCCGGTTTGCGACTACGCGACGATAAAGGACTTCTGCGTGCGGAACGGAATAAACCCCGTCAATCCGCCGCGCAATTTCCGGCAGGGCGATAAAGACGTCATTCTCGATGATATCCTCCTGATGGATCACAGGGATCCCGGAACGAAAGTTCTTGCCGGTCAGTCGCTTCTCCACTATTATTACCTGAGCGGACTCGAGCAGATCATCATCTCGGGAAGCGATCTGTTTCACGGAAAGGTGTTGAATTGATTATGCAGTCTGACATTCGATATGCGGGCCTTGCCCGCAGATACGCGGAGACGGTCGAACGGATCCGGGAAGCCGAAGCAAAATACCGCCGCACCGCAGGAAGCTTCATGCTTGTCCCGGCGGTTAAATACGCCGATGCCGGAATGATCGGGTTTCTCTACCTGAACTGCGGGCTGCGCGATATAGGCGAAAACAGGATACAATCGATGCGGGAGCATCTTTCCGGACTCGGAGAATGCGACGGCCTTCGGGTGCATTTTATCGGGACCCTTCAGAAAAACAAGGTGAAATACGCCGTCGGAAAAACGGTTCTCATTCATTCCCTTGATTCGGCGGAGCTTGCCGACGAGATCGATAAACGCTCGGCGGCGGAAGGACTCATGACTCACGTTCTCATCGAGATAAACAGCGGTGGAGAGGATTCCAAAAGCGGGGTTTTGCCCGCAGACGCCGAGCGCCTGGCGGAATATGCCGCCGGCCTTGACAATCTTTCTCTCGACGGTTTTATGACGATGGGCCCGAGGTGCGACGGTTTCGACGGGTATTATTCGATTTTTGCAAAGACCGCCGTCCTTGCGGACGGTATATGGTCAAACGTTCTTCACAGAAGCGGTAAACCGCTCCTGTCCATGGGCATGACGGACAGTTTCGAAGCCGCCGTTGCGGCCGGGGCGGACATCGTCAGGATAGGGAAAAAAATATTTTCGGAATAAAAAATACGGTTAATAAAAGGAAAGGAACAGGACAATGCCATTCAAAAGATTTTCGAGAGGCGAATCTCAGGAAAGCAGATACGACGAGGATTATTATGGAAAGACGGACAATTCCGCGTCAAACGACGGAGGATATGACTACGGAGCGGAAGAGCCGGTGAAGGAGACCCGAGAGGAGCCGCGCCGTCCGGCGGCAAAAAGCGCGTTCCAGAATTCCGGCGTCGCGTATTCGATGAAGCTTATGAAGCCGGCCGCCTACACCGACGGTTCGGCGATAGCCGACGAGCTTCTCGCCAACAACGCCGCTATCATCAATCTTGAAAAAGCCGACGCCGAAACCGCGTCGAATCTCATTTATTTTCTTGACGGCGTGATTTACGCGATCGGCGGACACCTGAAGCAGGTTTCGGCAAACACCTTTATGCTTACTCCCAGCAATATGGAAATCACCGAGCCGGATGCCGAACCCGAAGACGAGACCGAACCCGAGCCGCCCCAGACTGGCAGCGGATTCGGATATCAGGGCTACGGTTCCGGATACAGAGGCTGATCCGAAATTTGGAAGCTTTTGTTCAGATACTGAAAATCACCGCGGGGGCGGCTCTCGGGATAATCGAGACCGCTATGATTCTTCGCGCAGTGCTGTCGTGGATCATCAGACAGGACAGCAGGCTGCTCGATTTTCTCGCGCTTATAACCGAACCGTTCATCATGCCTTTGCGCCTCCTTTTCGATAAGATGGGGTGGTTCGAGGATTCGATGATCGACGTTCCTTTTATGCTTACCTTCATACTGCTGCTGATAGTCGAGACGGTACTATCGGTCTTTTGAAAATCTGACTGAAAGGCGATCCGGACGTCCGCCGTTTCCGAACGGCCGTCGCGGACAGACTGATACCTATGGCGATACCTTCGAGTTTCAAGGAAAAATATTCGCTTGACGGCGATACCTACAGCAAGGAAAAAGTCGACGAGGCGCTTTCCGATCTTTTCGCGCTGTCCCGCCGTCTGGCGGAGGACAATGAAAAAAGGCGCAGAACGATCGAAAAACTTAACGCCGACTACAGCCACGCCGCAGCACGTGCCGACGAGCTGTCAAAAGAGGTCGCGAAAATTTCCGACGAACTGTCGGCGGCAAAAAGGAAAATAGATTTTCTCGAGGCCGAGAACCGTACTCTTGCCGAAAAAACCTCCGCAAGAAAGAATTCGTTCGCGGCCGAAACGGATTTACGCGCGGCGCTCGGTGATATTATCTCGAGACTTGACTCGCTGTCGGCCGAAAACGCCGAGATCAGATCCGGAGTGGCCGGATTCGGCGAAAGACTTGACGGCTTTATTTCGATGCTCCCGCATAAAGCTCCGGCCGCGGCCGTCGTCTGCGTTTCATCCGATACCGTCCTCGGCGACGATGCGGAAGAAACAAAACCGGTGACTTTAATGAAACCGGCACCGATACCCGAACCGGAACCCGAGCCGGAACCCGAACCCGAAACGGAGCCCGAGCCCGAGCCGGAACCCGAGCCCGAGCCGGAGCCCGAACCCGAGCCGGAGCCCGAACCCGAGCCGGAGCC
>CACZSP010000328.1 GCA_902783905.1 uncultured Ruminococcus sp. | reverse complement strand
ACGACCGCCGAGATCACAACGGCAACGCCCGAAATATCGACGTCTCCCGCGGATGAGACTTCTTCTCCCGCCGTCACAACCTCGCCGAAAAGCTGATGCGCACCGAGGCGACCGTCCTGTCCGTAAACGGACGTACCGCTGTTGTGGAGGTCGAAAGACTTTCCGCCTGCGACGGATGTCACAAATCCGCTGAAGGATGTTCCGCATGTTCTTTGCTCGGCGGAAAAAAGAAGGCGGCGGCAACCGCGCTTAACAAAGCCGGTGCCGTCCCGGGAGACCGCGTAGTCGTCTCAAGTCCTTCCGGACGTATTCTTTTTTACGCCCTTCTCGTTTTTATTTTTCCCGTTGTTTCCGCTCTTGCCGGGTATTTTATCGCCGCGTCTTCCGGAGCGGGCGAAGGAGTCGCTCTCGGAATATCCGCCGCGGCTTTTGTTGCCGTATTCGCGGCCGCCGGAGTCTACTCACGTTACCGTTCAAAACGCGGATACGAGATTGAGATCGAACGTATCATCCGCGCCGGGGAAGAGCAGACAGAAATAAAAGAATAATAATTTTTAATACAATTTACAACCGGTATTTTGTTTATCTGCCTGTGTGATTGTGTAATTTTGCTGAAAGAAGTTTATGTGTTATGTGCGGTACCGGAATCAAAAAGAAATGGGAGATCAGGACTCCCTCTTTTCCCTATTCGGACGACGCCGAAAGGGAGAGGATAATCACGGAAATCTCGGCTGATTTCAACATCCCGAGAATCTGCGCGTCGATAATCGCCGACCGGGGCTTCAGGACGAGGGAATCCGCCCATTCGTTCATTTACAACAACTACATCGCCGACCGGGACCCGTTTGCCCTTGCCGATATGGATCGGGCTGCCGAAAGGATCCTCAGGGCGATAGAAAGCCGTACCGAGCGCGTCGTGATCTTCGGAGATTACGACGTGGACGGAGTGACGTCGGCAAGTCTTCTCTATCTGTACCTTGCCGGCAGAGGCGTGCACTGCGGGTATTATATCCCGAAGAGAAGCGACGGATACGGCATGAGCCGTGAAGCCATCGACACCTTCGCACGGGAAGGAGTGACGCTCATCATTACAGTCGATACCGGCATTACGGCGTGCGACGAGATCGAATACGCCGCGTCAGTCGGAATCGATACCGTCGTCACCGATCACCACGAATGCCGTCCCGAGCTTCCCCGCGCAGTTGCAGTCGTCAACCCTCACCGCCCCGACTGCAGCTATCCGTGGAAGGAACTGGCCGGAGTCGGTGTGGCGTACAAGCTGATCTGCGCTCTTGAAATACTCAGGGCGAGGAGCGCCGGCAAAAGCGAATACGAAGCCGAAAGATCGGTTCTGCTCAAATACGCCGATCTTGTGGCTATCGGCACGATTGCCGACGTTATGCCGCTTATCGATGAAAACCGGATGATAGTATCATACGGTCTTCGCATAATGTCGCATTCCAAGCGGAAGGGAATTGAAGCGCTGATCAGGGCTTCCTCCAGGCAGCCGGAGGACCGGATGTCGGCGTCTTATATAAGCTTCACGATCGCACCCCGTCTCAACGCTGCGGGAAGGATGGACAATGCCTCGCTTGCGGCCGAGCTTCTTCTGTCCGAAAGCGACGCGACCGCCCAGGCGATCGCCGAAAAGCTTTGCGAGATAAACCAGCAGCGCCAGATCGAGGAAAACAGGATCGCCGGCGAGGCGGAGCGTATGATCGATTCGGATCCCTCCTATCTCGACGACAGATTTCTCCTTCTCGGAAGCGACGGCTGGAGTCACGGAGTTATCGGTATCGTCGCTTCGAGACTGACCGAAAAGTACGGTAAACCTGCGATACTCGTCACATTCGACAACAGCTTCGAGCCGGGGTTGTCCAGCGGTTCGGACGTAGGAAAAGGATCGGGCAGAAGCGTCAGGGGAGTAAATCTTTTCGATGCTCTCGCTTCATGCGAGGAACTGCTTGAAAGATTCGGCGGACACGAGCAGGCGGCGGGGCTTTCGGTCAAGCGAGCAAATCTTCCTCTTCTTCGCGAAAAACTCAACGAGTATATGGCGACCCATCTTCCCGACGGGGAACCTTCTATCACTCTTTTCGCCGACGCGGAAATCGAACCGGAAATGATCAACGTCGGTTTTTCCGACGAGCTTTCCCAGCTTCTCGAGCCCTGCGGTACGGGGAATCCGCAACCCGTCTTTATCATGAAGGACGTCCTGATCCGGTCGGTCAGGGCCATTTCATCCGGCAGACACTGCAAACTGACGGTCGAAAAGAACGGTTTTGTTTTTCAGGCGCTGTATTACGGGAAAAGCATTTCCGAGATCGGATTCAACGACGGAGATATCGCTGATCTGCTGTTCTCCGTTTCTACGAACCGCTACCGCGGCGAAGTCAGCGCTCAGCTCGTTATTTCCGATATGCGTTTTGCAACTTCCTTTTACAGGGAACGCCTCTCGCAGATCGAACGCCTCGGCGGGATTCTTTTGGGTTCCCGGGACTGCATTGACGGAGACGTAATTCCCGGAAGAGAAGACTTCGTCGCCTTTTTCGGTATCCTCAGCGATTTTCTGCGCTCGGGAAGAAGCAGCTTTACCGACAACTATATGGTGTCCAGACTTGCCCGTCTTCGTCAGACTTCGGGAGTCGGATATATTAAGTATAAACTGATGCTTAAGGTATTCGGTGAGACCGGTGTTTTCGATATCACCGAAGAGCCTATCGTTACACCGGCTGCCTCGAGCGAGTGGAACCTTCCGGACGATCTTATTACTCTCAGAAAGATTGTTCACAGGCAGAAGATCGATCTTGATTCCTCGCCGACAATGAAAATGCTTAAGGCAATACCGCACAATTCAACGCACGCGTCTTGACGGCTCTTTTTGCGCCTGTTATGACGTCGAAATCTTGAAAAACTGCCTGTTTTCCTGCGATTTCTCAGTCAAAACAGGCACAAAAATCTCTCGCCAATACACGCACGCGAATTGTGCGGTATT
>CACZSP010000327.1 GCA_902783905.1 uncultured Ruminococcus sp. | reverse complement strand
ATTTCGGTTTTTGCAGCTTTTCAGTCAGATTTCTGCTGAAAAACGTGCAAAAACGTCGCGGTCTCGCGACGAGAAATTTCTCGACGGCTCGTTAAAAAACCGCGAAGCGAGTTTTTTAACAGCCTCCTTTAGTCGTATTCTGTCTCGCTGTCGAAAGCTTCGTCGAATTTGGCGGCTATCCTGTCGAATTCGTCGTCGTCCTCGATCTCGACCATATCCTCGGTGCCGTCTTCGTTGATGATCTGCTTCAATATGATATACTCCTCGAATCCGCCGTCTTCATCCGCTGATCCTTCGGGTATCAGGGCAAAATACTGGCAGCCTCCGTCGTTGCAGGCGCCTATCAGCTCGAAGCGGTGCTCGTCGTCGTTCTCGTCGAGAAGGGTGACGATCTCGGGCTCCGAATCGTCTATCAAAAGATCGTCTCTCTTTTCGGGATCGTTATTGCTCATTGTTTTCTCCTTATTCGCCGTCTTTTCCGAAATTAAGTATTCCGGAAAGAATGAAATTAGATACGAACATTCCGGCGGACGTGAACCGGTAGTGATCTTCGTCCTTTACGACGAAACCGTCGTCGATATACTCGTCAAGCAGGACCCCGTACCTTTCGGTGAAGGATACTCCGAATCTCTTTTTGAATTCGCTGATCGAGACGCCCTCCTCCAGGCGCATTCCGAGCATGACGTATTCCTCCATGCTCTCGCGGGAATCTATGCTGTCGCTGGATACTATGACCTTTATATCGTTGTTGATTATCTCAAGTCCGTCGATATAGTCCCTGACCGAACGGGTCGCGGCAAATCTTTCACCCTCGAAATAGGAGTGCGCTCCGGCGCCGAGACCGAGATATTCGTCGCAGTGCCAGTATTTCAGATTGTGCCGGCACTCCTGCCCTTCCTTTGCGAAATTTGATATCTCGTATCTGAGGTATCCTTTTGCGGCAAGGTAGGAGGACGCCCGGACGTACATTTTGTATTCGGTGTCCTCGTCGGGAAGAGAAAGACTGTCGCGCCTTTCGGCAAAAGGAGTCCCGTCCTCGATCTTCAGGGCGTAAAGCGAAACGTGCTCGGGGCTCAGCGCCGTGACCGACGAGAGCGAATATATGAAGCTCTGTTCGGTCTGCTCGGGGATGCCGTACATCAGATCGACGCTTATATTGTCGAATCCGGCGCGGCGGGCGTCGTCGTAGGTGGCGCGGAAATCACGGAAGGTGTGGATCCTTCCGAGTGCCATCAGTTCGGAGTCGTTTGCGCTCTGCAGCCCGATGCTCAGACGGTTGACGCCGGCGCGGCGTATCCGGCGCAGAGCTCTGAAATCGACGGTAGCGGGATTGCATTCCATCGATATCTCGGCGCCGCGGGAAACGCGGAAATTGTCGTACATCGCGTTGAAAATACGCGAAATGTGCTTCGGATCAAGGTAGGTGGGCGTTCCGCCTCCCACGTAAACGGTGTCAACCTCGTATCCGCGGCATCTGTCCGACCAGTCCTCCATCTGAAGAATGAGAGCGTCGACGTAATGCTCGATCACCGCCTGGCTGTTCGGAACGAAAGAGCAGAAATCGCAGTACTCGCATTTGCTCTTGCAGAACGGTATATGTACGTAAAGCCCGAGGGGCTTTCTGTTTTTTCCTGTTGCCATCTGTGTCACCCTGTCTGTCAGTTTTCCGGATCGCCGAGCTTGAGGACCGCCATGAACGCCTCGGGAGAGACCTGAACGGATCCAAGCTTGCGCATCTTCTTTTTGCCTTCCTTCTGTTTTTCAAGCAGCTTCTTTTTCCGCGTTATATCGCCGCCGTAGCATTTTGCGAGAACGTCCTTCCGGAGCGCCTTGACCGTCTCGCGGGCGATGATCCTCGAGCCGACCGCCGCCTGTATGGGGATCTCGAAAAGCTGGCGCGGAATGTTTTCCTTCAGTCTTTCCGCGATCCTCCGCGCCCTTGCGTACGCCTTTTCCTCGTGGACTATGAACGACAGAGCGTCCACCTGCTCTCCGTTGAGCAGAAAATCCAGCTTTACAAGTTT
>CACZSP010000326.1 GCA_902783905.1 uncultured Ruminococcus sp. | reverse complement strand
CCGAATCCCGGATGCGTCGTCGCGGATAACTCTTTCCCGGAGGGGACCGCGGTCATGATCGGCGGCACGGACTGATCGTCGCCCGATCGATACCCCGCAGACTGAATTGAATGTATGCCGGCGGCGGGACTCTCTGAGTTTTCCGCCGCCGGTATTTAGCGGAAGCGCCGCATAATCCGACGAAAGCAAATTATTCGGCGCTTCCTTATTTTTCTCTTTACAAATCGGTGAAAATGTTATAAAATATATATTTAGAATAATATGCAGTGCCTGCAGGAACGGAGAAAAAAGCATGGCTGACGGCGGATACCTGTACAAAAGAGTACTTCTCAAGCTTTCCGGAGAGGCGATATCGGGCAGAGACGGGATCATCGATTTCGATCTTCTCGACGGCTACGCCCGGACACTTGTAAAACTTGCGCGGGACGGGGTGCAGCTCGGCGTTATTTTCGGCGCCGGAAACATCTGGAGAGGCAGAAGCGGAGGAGGGATGGACCGGGTGACGGCCGACCGCATGGGGATGCTCGCCACCGTGATCAATTCGCTTGCCGCCAAAGACGCCATCGTGCGCGCCGGAGGCGACTGCACCGTGATGACCGCGACTCCGATGGAGCCCTGCGGAGAGTATTATTCGACCGACCGGGCGAGGAAGTATCTGGATGAAGGGAAGATCGTTATCTTCGCCGGAGGATCGGGATGTCCATATTTTTCCACCGACACGGCGGGCATACTGCGTGCCGCCGAGATCGGCGCCGACGTTTTCCTGCTCGCGAAGAACGTCGACGGCATATACGACAGCGACCCGTGCAAAAACCCCGCCGCCGTCCGCTTCGATAGGATCTCATACAGGGATATGATCGCAAAGGAGCTGAGAGGTATAGACCTCACCGCTTCGGCGTTCGGATCCGATTTCGGGCCCGACGCTTTCGCCTTCCGGCTCTCCGACCCCGAGGACGTCGTCCGCGCCCTTCGCGGAGAAGCCGCCGGGACCACTATAACAAAATAAAAAACTACGCATCATAAACGGAGGTATCGAAATGAAACTTGACTGCAAAGAATTTGAAGAGAAGATGAAAAAGACGCTTGCCGCCTACGAGAACGAACTTTCGCTCATCCGCGCGGGAAGAGCCAACCCGATGCTCGTCAACGCCGTTTCTTTTGAATACTACGGTTCGCCGACTCCCATCAACACGATGGCCGACGTCAAGGTGACCGATCCCAAGACGGTAACGATAGTTCCGTACGACGCCTCGACGCTCAAGGCGATCGAAAAGGCGCTTCTCGCTTCGGATATCGGCATCACCCCCAACAACGACGGACGCGCGCTGCGCCTGGTCTTCCCGCAGCCGACAGAGGAGAGAAGAAAAGAACTTGTCAAGCAGATCCAGAAGATGGGCGAGGAAGCCAAAGTGGCTCTGCGCAACATCAGACGCGACGCCAACGACAAGACGAAGAAAATGAAAAAGGATTCCGAAATGACCGAGGACGAACAGAAGGCGTCGGAAAAGAGCATCCAGGAGCTGACCGACAGGTACATCAAGCTCGTGGACGAGACGACCTCCCGCAAGTCCAAGGAAATAATGGATATCTGAACTTATGGAAGTCAGAACCGTTACGCCTGCGCAGAGAAGCGCGCAGCTGATCTCCGGAGGCGGACTCCGGCACGTGGCGTTCATTATGGACGGCAACGGCAGGTGGGCGAAAAAACGGGGGCTTCCTCGCGCGGCGGGGCACAAGGCGGGAGCCGAGGCTTTCCGCCGCGTCGCGCACTACTGCCGGGACATAGGACTGAAATACGTCACCGTCTACGCCTTTTCCACCGAGAACTGGTCGAGACCCGAAGCCGAGGTAAAGGGGCTCATGCTTCTGCTGCGTCAGTACCTCGACGAAATAGAGCGCACCGCCGACAAAGAAAAGACGAACATCAGATTCATAGGGGATCTGTCGGTTTTCGACAGGTCTCTGCAAAAAAGGATCGCGGATCTGACCGAACGCACTTCGGTCTATCCGGCGGTCCTCAACGTGGCGCTCAACTACGGCGGCAGGGCGGAGCTGGCACACGCTTTTACAAAGCTTGCGGCCGACGGGAAGCGCGAAATCACGGCCGACGATATTTCGTCCGCCCTTTACACCGCCGGTCAGCCGGATCCCGACCTGATCGTGCGCACGGCGGGAGAGGAGCGGCTGTCGAATTTTCTGATCTGGCAGTCGGCTTATTCGGAGTTTTATTTCACCGACGTCCTCTGGCCGGATATGACCGAGCGCGACGTGGACGCCGCGGTGGAAGAGTTTTTCAGGAGAACGAGACGCTTCGGCGGAGTTGTTGAAAGCGAGAAATGACCGATGAAGAAGAGAGTGATCTTCGGTATAGTGATAGTTGCGCTGTCGCTCCCCGTTGCGTTTTTTTCGGGGACGCCGGTGCTTCCCGTCGTTATGTCGGTCCTCTCGGTAATATCGGTTTACGAGCTGTCCGTTTGCACCGGACTGAAAACGCATCCTGCGTATACGGCGCCTGCCTATCTGGCCGCCGCCGGCGGGCCTTTTGCCGTCAGATACGCGGGGATCGACGTTTTTCTTTCATGCTCGGCGGCGGTCGTTTCCGTCCTCGTTATCTGGTGGGCGGTCTGTATGACCTTTTCGCGGGAAAAGCACGAGGGAGAGCATCACTCGTCGCAAAAGACGGAGCGACCCGACGTAGGGAGCGTGTCCGCGTTTGCCGTTTTTTCGATTTACACGGTATTCGGCTTTTCGTATATGGTTTTTATCCGGGATTTCAACGAGTTCGGCGTCTGGCTGCTCCCGGCGATCTTCATTGCTGCATGGCTGACCGACGTTTTCGCGTATTTTACCGGATTTCTGATCGGAAAACACAAGCTCTGTCCCGCCGTCAGCCCGAAAAAAACGGTTGAAGGCGCAGTCGGAGGCGTGATCCTTTCGACCGCGGCGCTGCTGCTTTACGGCTTCGTCGTCGGAAAGATCCTTCCCGACGCTTCTGTCCCGAGACCCTTCGCGCTGATCGTTTCCGGAGTTTTCGGGTCGGCGGTGGCGCAGCTGGGCGACCTTATGCTGTCGGCGCTCAAGCGGCACTTCGGCATCAAGGATTTCGGGAAACTTATACCCGGACACGGAGGGATCCTCGACAGATTCGATTCGGTCCTTGCCGTTTCGACCGCTTTTTTCATTATCTGCGTCGTTTCGATCTACGTTCGAATCTTCTGAAGGAACTGCAAAAGCAATGAAAAAGATAATGATACTCGGCTCCACCGGTTCGGTGGGAAGGCAGGCGTGCGACGTCGCCGCCCGGCAGGGGTGGGAAGTCACTGCGATCTCCGCGGCTAAAAACGTCCGCCTTGCCGAGGAACAGATAAGACGCTTCCGTCCCCGCTTTGCCGCAATGGCCGACGCGGGCGCGGCGGAGGATCTGAAGACCAGGGTGCGGGATCTTCCCGTGACCGTATTCCCGGGCAGCGGGGGTATCGCTGAAATGATCCGCGAATCGCCCGCCGACACGGCGATCAACGCGATCATCGGCACGGCGGGGCTTTCCCCTACGCTTGAAATAATCGAAAAAGGGAACGCAAGGCTCGCCCTTGCCAACAAGGAGTCGCTCGTTATGGCGGGCGATCTTGTGTGCGGCAGGGCAAAGGAAAAGGGCGTCGAAATAACGCCTGTCGACAGCGAGCATTCGGCGATCTTCCAGTGCCTGCGGTGCGGGAAGAGAAGTGAGGCAACCGGACTGATCATCACGGCGTCGGGCGGACCGTTCAGAGGCAGGACCCGGAGGGAGCTTTCCTCGGTCACCGTCGCCGACGCCCTTGCACATCCGACCTGGAGCATGGGGGCGTCGATCACCGTCGACAGCGCGACGCTTATGAACAAGGGCTTCGAGGTGATAGAGGCGGCAAAGCTTTTCGGCTTTTCATCCGACGCCATCGAAGTTCTGGTGCATCCCCAGAGCATAGTTCATTCGATTGTGCGCTTCCGGGACAACTCGTACGCCGCGCAGATGTCGGTGCCGGACATGCGCCTTTGCGTGCAGTACGCGGTGGAATATCCCGACAGGACGGAAGCGGTAATACCTCCGCTCGATCTCGCCGCCGTCGGACGGCTCGATTTCATGAAGCCGGACGAGGAGACCTTCATTCCTTTGCGGCTTGCCCGCAGGGCTCTTGAAAAAGGCGATATCGCCGGGGCCGTCCTTCACGCCGCGAACGAATGCGCGGTGGGGCTGTTCCTTGAAGAAAAGATCGGTTTTACCGATATTTTCGATATACTTGAAAGGGTGACGGACGCTCTCGGTCATCTTTCGGGCGGTTCGCTCGAAGAAATTACGGCTGCCGACGCCTCGGCAAGGGAGGAAACTCTCCGGGAGGCGGCGCGCATCGCCGGGAAGCGCGGATAAATACGAAACTGCTATGATTTTTCTTTACCTTCTTCTGACCTTTCTCCTGATAGGGATCCTCGTGGTCTTCCACGAGGGAGGTCATTTTCTTACGGCCCGCGCGTCGGGTATAAAAGTAAACGAATTTTCCGTCGGGATGGGTCCCGCGATCCTTTCCCGCGAATCGAAAAAGAGCGGCGTGCGGTACTCCCTGCGCGCTCTTCCGATCGGCGGATACGTGGCTATGGAGGGCGAGGACGGGGATTCCGATAATCCGGACGCCTTCTGCAACAAAAGCATTCCGCGCCGGCTGCTTACCGTCGCCGCCGGACCGGTTACCAATTTCCTGCTCGGATTCTTGTGTATGCTGATAATCGTCTGTCTGACGACGCCGGTTTCAACCGTCGTCGCATCCTTTATCGAAGGCGCGACCAGTCCGGAATACGGGCTGTGCGAAAATGACCGGATCGTAGCCGTTAACGGAACCCCCGTCCACACCGGCAACGAACTGGTCTACGAGATCATGATGAAGGGCGACAGACCGGTGGATCTGACCGTCGTGAGGGACGGGGAAAAGACAGTCCTCCCCGGCGTGGTTTTCCCGTCGGGAAAGGAAAAGGGAGTGGAATTCGGCGAGTACGATTTCGTCCTTTACGCCGAAAGGAAAACTCCCGGAGTACTGATCAAACACTCCTTTTTCAGATCGGTGTCGACGGTAAAAATGGTTTTCGACTCGATCGCGCAGATGATAACGGGAAGGTTCGGGCTGGAGGCGGTCTCCGGACCCGTCGGAATGTCGGAAGCCGTCGGAGAGGCGGTGTCCGCCGGATTTATGACCCTTTTCTACCTTTTTGCCGTGATATCGGTCAACCTCGGAGTTATGAATCTTCTTCCGCTCCCGGCTCTCGACGGAGGAAGGATACTTCTTCTGCTTATAAGCGCCGTCATCCGCCGACCGATCAACAAAAAGGT
>CACZSP010000325.1 GCA_902783905.1 uncultured Ruminococcus sp. | reverse complement strand
TATACAATTATAAACGGCTGTTGTCAACAGTTTTTTGGCGGATTATCGGTTTCGGCGGGCGAATTGTCCCGAAAAAAGTTGATTTATTCCGCTATGTATGGTAAAATATATAGGTTAATATTTTAGGAGGCGCTTTACAAAATGAAAAAATCTTTAATGAGAAAATACGCAAAGCTTATCGCCGGCGTCGGCGCTAACGTGCGGAAAGGGCAGGGAGTCGTTATCAACGTCCAGGCCGATCAGTACGCGTTTGCGACTATGGTCGCGGAGGAGTGCTACCGGCTCGGCGCTTCGTACGTTAATATGAACTGGAAATATCAGCCGGTTGACAAACTTCACTACCGCTGGATGTCCCTTCGGGAGCTTTCGACCGTTCCGAAGTGGCAGGAGGAAAGAATAAAATTCTATTCCGAAAATCTTCCGGCCACGATTCATATCGTAAGCGAGGATCCCGACGGAATGAAGGGGATGAACCTCGAAAAGCTTCAGAAATCAAGGATGGCGACTTATCCGGTCATAAAGCCTTACATCGACGCGATGGAATCGCGTTATCAGTGGACGATCGCCGCAGTGCCGTCCGAGGCGTGGGCAAAAAAAGTGTTTCCCGAACTGAAAAAGGCTCAGGCGGTCGAGACTCTCTGGAAGTGCATACTCGACAGCGTTATGGTTACCGACGATCCGGATAACGATCCGACGGCCGAATGGGCGCGTCATAACGAGGATTTCAGAAAGCGCACGTCGAAGCTCAATTCGATGAAATTCGAATATCTCACTTATAAAAGCTCGAACGGCACCGATTTCAAGGCGTGGCTGATACCCGAAGGAGTCTGGTGCGGAGGCGGCGAACGGACGATCGGAGGAGTGTTCTTCAATCCGAATATGCCGACGGAGGAGATCTTTACGTCACCCTTCGCCGGCAAAGCGGAAGGAAAACTCGTCGCTACGAAGCCGCTCTCGTATAACGGAATGATGATAAGGAATTTCAGCATTACCTTCCGTGACGGCAAGGCGGTCGAATGGGAAGCCGAAGAGGGAAAGGAAGTCCTCGACCGGATGATCGGGATGGATGAGGGCGCCGCAAAACTCGGAGAACTCGCACTGATACCGAACGACAGTCCGATCAACAACAGCGGAATACTTTTCTACGAGACACTGTTTGACGAGAACGCCTCCTGTCACGTCGCTCTCGGACGCGGGTTCAACGACTGTATCGAAAACTATCACGACAGGACAAACGAAGAGTGCCGCGCGCTCGGGATAAACGACAGCATGGTCCACACCGATTTCATGATCGGAGCGCCCGACCTTTGTATTACAGGATGGAAAAACGGGAAGCCGACCCCGATTTTCGTGAACGGAGAATGGGCGGAGAGCTTCAGATAATCATAGAGGAATAACGCGATGAAAGAAAAGATAGCGGCTCTTCTCGCCGAAGCCGAAGAGAAGATAAAAGCGATAAAAAGCGAGGGCGAGCTTCAGCAGTTCAAGGGCGGACTTCTCGGCAAACAGGGAAGGATAACCGAACTTCTCAAGGAACTGCCAAAAATCGATCCGTCACAGCGCCCCGAGTTCGGGAAAGCGGTCAATCAGCTCAAGGAAAAAATCGCCGCTCTCATTGAAGAAAAAAGAACGGCGCTCCGTCTGAAGGCGGCCGAGGTCCCGGCCGATTTCGATATCACCGTTCCGGGATTTGCTCCGCCTGCCGGAGGACTGCATCCGATAACGCAGATGTGCTACGACCTCAACGACGCATTCCGCTCGATGGGATTCGAAATATTCCAGGAGGACGAGATTACCACCGAACTGTACGGCTTTGACAAACTCAATTTCCCGCCCGATCATCCCGCCCGCGAGAGCATGGATACCTACTGGCTCAAGGGACACGATACCGGATCCGCAAACGAAAAGCTCTGCCTGCGGCCGCATCTGACCGGCGGAAGCGTTCGTTATATGCAGACCCACAAGCCGCCTTTCAGATTCGTGTATCCCGGTCCCGTATACCGCAACGAGACGACCGACGCCCGTCACGAAAGAGCTTTTTATCAGTACGAGGCGCTTATCGTCGACAGGAATTTCACTTTTACTTCGGGGAAGGTAATGATAAAGAGCATCCTGTCGAAGGTCTTCGGCAGAGACGTGCCAGTCAGGATGAGAGCAGGATTCTTCCCGTTCGTTGAGCCCGGGTTCGAGATCGATATGGGATGCCTCGTCTGCGGCGGTAAGGGCTGCAGCGTATGCAAGCACGTGGGCTGGATAGAGGTCATGCCCGGAGGCACTCCTCATCCCAACGTTCTCCGTGCCGGAGGACTCGATCCCGAGGAATTCACCGGATTTTACGTTAACATCGGCCTTGACCGTCTTGTAATGATGCGATACGGCGTCGACGACGTCCGTCTGTTCCACAGCGCCGATCTGCGCTTCCTCGAGCAGTTCAGATAAGGGGTGTACTAATGAAACTGTCACTTTCATGGATAAGAGATTACGTCGAACTTCCGAAGGATTTCGACCTTGACAGACTTTCCTACGACCTGACGATGTCAACGGTGGAAGTCGAGGGCGCGGAGCATCTTGCCCGCCGCTTCGACGGTATGGTCGTCGGTGTAATTAAGGAAGTCCTTCCGCATCCCAACGCCGACAAACTCCGCGTCTGCCGCACCGATATCGGCGGGGAAATAAAGGAGATCGTCTGCGGAGGATCGAATCTTTACGCGGGAATGAAGGTCGCCGCGGCGCTTCCGGGCGCCGTCGTCAGATGGCACGGAGAAGGCGATCCCGTCGAAATTAAGCAGGCTAAGCTCCGCGGAGTCGAAAGCTACGGGATGATCTGCGCTTCGAGCGAGATTGGCCTGGGCGACCTTTTCCCGGCTGCCGCCGAAGCGGAGGTTGTCGATCTGTCATCCTTCGACGCATCCGCCGGAACGCCGCTTGCCGAAGCTCTCGGAATGGACGATATTATTCTTGAAATCGACAACAAGTCGATGACGAACCGCCCGGACCTCTGGGGACATTACGGAATAGCGAGAGAGATCGCGGCGCTTTACGATCTGCCGCTTAAGGATTTTTGCAGATTCGATCCTCCGGCCGACACGGGAGCTTTTTCGGTCGTAATAAAAGACGGTACGCTTTGCCCGCGTTATATCGGAGTCAGGATCGAGGGAGTAGCGGTAAAGGAGTCCGACTATCTGATGAAGAGCCGGATCTGGAGAGTCGGGATGCGTCCGATAAACGCGCTCGTCGATATCACGAATTACGTAATGCTGGCGACCGGTCAGCCGACTCACGCCTTTGACGCCGATCTGATTTCCGGCGGTATCACCGTGAGACGTGCCGGGGAAGGTGAGAAGCTGCTTCTCCTGAACGGAAAGGATCTTTCTCTGAGAAACGACGATCTGGTCATCGCGGACGATCGCGAGGCGGTCGCGCTTGCCGGTGTCATGGGAGGCGCAAAGGATTCGATCCTCCCCGGGACGAAAAGAGTAATTCTCGAGGTCGCAAACTTCTCGGCTAAATCGGTGCGACGCACCGCGATGCGGTACGAGAACCGCACCGAGGCGTCTTCAAGATACGAAAAGGCGATCGATACCCAGAGATGCGATCAGGCGCTTGGGATGGCAATGAAACTCTTCAGGGAATACTTCCCGGGTTCGGTTGTCAGCGGTTTTTGCGACAACCGCGTCTCGCAGACCGAACGCAAACGGATAGACGTGACTCTCGAATGGCTCGAGCGCCGTCTCGGCAAGCGCATACCCAATTCGCAGATCTGCGACAAACTGTCGCGGCTCGGATTCGAGGTGTGTTTCGCGGACGGAGTCATGGTTCTCGCGGCGCCGAGCTGGAGATCGACCGGCGATATCTCTCTCAAGGAGGATATCATGGAAGAGGTCGCGAGGATGTACGGCTACGAAAACTTCGAGCCGACTCCGATTGCGACCGTATATTCCGGCGCCATCAATCAGCTGGACAAGGACCTCGTTCGAAGGATCAAAGAGTATCTTGCGTTCAGATGCGGTATGCGCGAGGTGTTCACCTATCCGTGGATGGAGATGCGTACGGCGAACGCGGTGCTCGGTTCTGACGCCGGCGTTCTCAAGCTTTCCACACCGCCCTCTCCCGACGAGGAAATGATACGCTCGTCGCTTCTTCCGAACCTTGTCGACGCAGCGGCGAAAAACGAAAGGTATTATCCCGAGTTTTCAATCTTCGAGGAATCGCAGGTCTTCTTCGACCGCGATTACACTTCTCCCTACGACGAAACCGAGCTGCTTCCTCTGCAGAGAAGGCATATCGCCGGCGCCTTCGCCGGAGCGGAGGATGACGTAACGAACCTGTTCCGGAAGGCAAAGGGAATAATCGAACAGATGCCGCCTTACGTGCACATGGAGGCATATTCCTTCGCAAAGGAGCAAAAGCCGGTCTGGTCGGACGGAGCCGTATGGTTCAATTTCGTTAAAGACGGAAAGGTATGCGGAGATTTCGGACTTCTCGATAAAAAGATCGCAATAGAGTGCGGAGTGAAAAACCTTGCCGTGATCCTGTTCGAACTTGATCTCGACTGCATGACGCCGTTTACCTCCCGCACCAACGGATTCGTCCGTCCCGGAGAGTATCCGACGGTTGAGAGCGACGTCTCTCTTCTCTTCGACTGCTCCGTCGGCTGGAAGGATATCGAGGCTGCGCTTCTGTTCAAGGGAAACCGCGATCCGCTTCTCAAAGGCGCCGGATTCGTCGACGAGTACCGCGGCAAACAGATACCCGAAGGCAAAAAGTCGGTTACGATCAGACTTTACATCGGTTCGGACGAGCGGACTCTCCGTTCGGAAGAAATCGAAAAAAGCACCGGGAACGCGGTAGGCAAACTGACGCATACTCTCGGCGCCGAGAAGAGATTTAAATAAACAATTCAGGAAGCACAGAGTAAACCGACGTGCGTGAACAGGCGGGAAATTAGCCGTCGGCAAACGTACGCCGGTTTATTCATATTTCAGGATATTCGATTATCCGGGCGGGCAAATTCATCCGCAAACTCGAAAAAAAGGAGAAAAAAGATGACCGAACGTCAGATAAAAAGAGTCAAGAAAAGAACGATGAGAAAGGAACTTGCGGAAGAAAGAAAAAGACAGCGCGCTCTGAAAAAAGCAAAAAAAGCAGTGGAAGAGGTGGAAAAGGGCGCGACGGGTTTCTGGGCCGATTTTAAAAAGTTCGTCGCCAAAGGAAATATGATCGACCTTGCCGTCGCCGTTGTAGTCAGCACGGCGTTCAACAAGGTCGTCAATTCCATAGTATCGAATATTATCACGCCTCTGACGACCTGCCTGCTGCCCAACGGAAGCCTCGCCGAAAGAGAGATAGTGCTTAAGCCGGCGATAGAGGCCGACGAGGGAAACGGTATCGCCGCCGTTCC
>CACZSP010000324.1 GCA_902783905.1 uncultured Ruminococcus sp. | reverse complement strand
GGGCGGGCTGAAAGAATAAACGGCAAGTATTCCTTCGCTTGAATTAACCGCGAAAATATCGCCGCACGGGGAGATCGCTGCGTCATAGGCGTAAATAAGATCTTTGAACTTTGCGATCTCGGTTCCTTTTTTGTCCAGCAGGAAAACGGTCTGGCCGGTACACCCTATATCGTACCGGTCGTTTCCGGTTAAACTCCAGTAATCGCGCATGCCCCGTGTCTCCTGTTCTTCAAATTTGTTCATATTATACCGACGATAGTGACGTTTGTCAAGTCGTTTGACGTACTTTTTTGCGTCAGGATTTCCGAACCGACGGCACCATCCGGATGGCCGCCGCGTCCTTTACCTTCTCCTTGGAGAGAAGGATGTCGCGAGGCGACAGGATGAGGGGGGCGAGTCGGAACGGCGAAGTCGCAGAAACGGCGACGAGTGAGTTGTCCCGAGAAACTGATTCCACCCGGAATTTCGCCTTCGGCGAATATTCGCGCGCCCTCCGCCTGGAAAGCGAGCTTTCCGATCTCCGGGCGGCGAATGCGAACCGGTTCCCTTGCGCTTCGCGCGGCGGGAACGATTCCACCCGGAATTTCGCCTTCGGCGAATATTCGCACGCCCTCCGCCTGGCAAGCGAGCTTGCCGATCTACGGGCGGCGAATGCGAACCGGTAGTTGCAGCGCATTTGCGCTGCAACTACCGGTTCTCTTCGCCGATGGCGATTCGGATATGCAAAAGCACCCCCGCACGGGGGTGCTTTTGCATATCCGAGGCGACACCCGGAATCGGACCGGGGATGAAGGTTTTGCAGACCTCTGCCTTACCGCTTGGCTATGTCGCCTTATTACAAACGGGTACGATCGTCTGCGTCGTACCCGTGATTGCGGAGCGGATTACGGGGATCGAACCCGCCACCTCGACCTTGGCAAGGTCGCGCTCTACCAAATGAGCTAAATCCGCGAATTGGTGCCTCCGGTCGGAATCGAACCAACGACACGGGGATTTTCAGTCCCCTGCTCTACCAACTGAGCTACAGAGGCGTACGCCGGGGATCGCCATTCAAGGCAGAAATGGCGACCCGGATGGGGCTCGAACCCACGACCTCCAGCGTGACAGGCTGGCGCTCTAACCAACTGAGCTACCGGGCCGGATACGGTGGGAACAACAGGGCTCGAACCTGTGACCCCATGCTTGTAAGGCATGTGCTCTCCCAGCTGAGCTATGCTCCCGAAATCTGCCCTGATTGCCGGCGACGCGTAAAATTATACCATATTGAAAAATATTTGTCAAGTATTTTTTAATTTTTTTCTCTGTCACGTTCAGTTTTTTATTTTCCTGTCCCGTGAAAATAAAAAATTTAGCACTCTCGCCTTGACAGTGCTAAAAAAGTGTGCTATAATAATACCTGGAATGAAAAAACGGAGGTGAAAAACCGTGAATATAGAGAAATTTACCAAAAAAACGATAGAAACTGTTGAACTGGCGCAGAAGACTGCCAGAGAACAGGGCAATCAGGAGATCGATCAGGAGCATCTTGCCCTTGCGCTGCTTGACGTTGACGAGTCGCTGATAAGCCGGCTTGTCTCGGCGATGGGGAAGGACACGGCCGGATTGCGGGCCGATCTTGAGTCGGCGGTCGGCAGAAAACCGAAGGTAAGCGGCGGGGATCTGTATTTTTCCCGCGACGCGTCGGACGCGCTTTCGGGCGCCGAAGACGAAGCGAAAGCAATGCGCGACGAATACGTCAGCGTCGAGCATCTTTTCCTCGCTTTGCTGAAAAAGCCGAACCGGACCGTCGGGAAAATCTTTTCGGATCATTCGATCACGAGAGAGGGATTCCTGGCGGCGCTGTCGCAGGTGCGCGGAAACCGCAGAGTGACGGGAGACACGCCCGAAGACACCTACGACGTCCTTGTCAAGTACGGACGCGATCTCGTTGACGTCGCGAAAAAGCAGAAGCTCGACCCGGTCATCGGGCGCGACGACGAGATAAGGAACGTCATCCGCATCCTGTCGCGTAAAACGAAAAACAATCCGGTCCTCATCGGAGAACCGGGCGTCGGCAAGACCGCCGTCGTCGAAGGACTGGCGCAGCGTATCGCACGCGGAGACGTACCCGATTCGCTGCGGGACAAAAAGCTTTTCTCGCTCGATATCGGCGCGCTGATAGCCGGAGCCAGCTACCGCGGAGAGTTTGAAAAAAGGCTCAAGGCGGTGCTCGAGGAGGTCAGAAGCTCCGAGGGAAAGATCATTATGTTCATCGACGAGCTGCATCTTATCGTCGGAGCCGGAAAGACCGACGGAGCGCTCGACGCCGGCAATATGCTCAAGCCGATGCTGGCGCGCGGCGAGCTTCACTGCATAGGCGCGACGACGCTTGACGAATACCGCAAGTACATCGAAAAGGACGCGGCGCTCGAGCGGCGTTTCCAGCCGGTAATGGTCGACGAACCCACCGTTGCGGATACGATATCCATTCTGAGAGGACTCAAGGAAAGATACGAAAACTTCCATCACGTGACTATCCTCGACTCCGCGCTTATCGCCGCGGCCACCCTGTCCGACAGATACATTTCCGACAGATTCCTTCCCGACAAGGCGATAGACCTGGTGGACGAGGCGTGCGCGATGATAAAGACCGAGCTCGACTCGCTGCCGGCGGAGCTGGACAGCGAGCAGAGAAGGATAATGCAGCTGGAGATCGAGGAGACCGCGCTGAAAAAGGAGACCGACAGTCTGTCAGCCGAAAGGCTCGTGGAAATTCAGCGCGAGATCGCCGAACGCAAGGAGCGTTTTGCCGCCGAAAAGGCGCGTTGGGACAGCGAAAAAAGCGCCATCGAACGCATTTCAAAGCTCAAAGAGGAGATCGCCGCGGTAAACGACTCGATAGAGATCGCAAAGCAGGAGTACGATTACGAAAAGGCGGCGGAGCTGCAGTACGGAAAACTCCCCGAGCTGCGCAAAAAACTTGCCGAAGAAGAGGCGAAAAGCGGAGAGGGAGGATTCGAGCTTGCTCACCAGGCGGTCGACGAGGACGAGATCGCCAAGATCGTCAGCCGCTGGACGGGTATTCCGGTATCCAAACTCAACGAAAGCGAAAAAAACAAGATCCTTCACCTGGAGGATCAGCTGAAGGCGCGTGTCATCGGTCAGGACGAGGCGGTGACCAAGGTGTCCGAGGCGATCCTCAGATCCAAGGCAGGCATCAAGGATCCGAAGCGTCCGATAGGTTCATTCCTTTTCTTGGGGCCTACCGGCGTCGGAAAGACCGAGCTCGCCAAAGCCCTGTCGGCTAACCTTTTCGACGACGAATCGAATATGGTCAGGATTGATATGAGCGAATATATGGAAAAGTTCTCGGTATCGAGACTGATCGGAGCGCCTCCGGGATACGTCGGATACGACGAGGGAGGTCAGCTGACTGAAGCGGTGCGCCGCAAGCCCTATTCGGTCGTTCTTTTCGACGAGATCGAAAAGGCGCATCCCGACGTCTTCAATATCCTCCTGCAGGTGCTTGACGACGGCCGGATCACCGACAGCCAGGGCAGGACGGTGGATTTCAAGAACACCATCCTGATCATGACGTCGAATATCGGGTCGGAATATCTTCTGAACGGAATCCGGGAGGACGGCGAGATATCCGACGAAGCCGAGGCGGCGGTGAGCGCCGATCTGCGCGGGCGCTTCCGTCCCGAATTCCTTAACCGTCTGGACGAGATAATAATGTTCCGTCCGCTGTCTAAGGAGAATATCGCGGGGATAGTAAAGCTGATGATCGCCGACGTCAACAGGCGTCTGTCCGACCGCGGCATAACTCTCAGTCTGACCGACAGCGCCATGGAGACGGTCGTGCGCGACGGATACGATCCCGTTTACGGAGCGCGTCCGCTCAAGAGATACATCCAGAAGCACGTTGAGACCGAGGCGGCGCGCATCATTCTGACGGGCGACGTCGGAAGAGGAAGCGTCATCGAGATCGACGCCGACGGCGGAAAACTCACAAGCAGAGTCAGGTAAATGATCGATAATGCACAAGCCTCGCGCCGGGGAAGCCCGCTTCCCCAGCGCGAGGCTTGTATATAATAATTGCAAGCGGGAAAGTGGGCAGTGGGCATACTTCGCGCCTGACGGCGCTTGCAGTGGAGACG
>CACZSP010000323.1 GCA_902783905.1 uncultured Ruminococcus sp. | reverse complement strand
TTCGGCGGATTCCCGTCCGCCGAATTTGCGGGGCTGTTTAAAAAGTTGACTTTTTAAACAGCCCCCGATCTCAGTCGAGATTTTTAAACAACCCCTTTTATTTTCTACATACTACGGCATGACAGCCGTCCCTGCGGCTCAGCGGCGGCGTTTCTTAAGTAGAAGCACCACGGCGACGGCTGCTCCGGCGCTCAATACCACGCCGATGCCGAGCCCGAGCAGTATCCAGGGCAGCGGACCGCGCGTCTGTCCTCCCTGCTCCCCGGTATTTCCGTCCGTCGTATCTTCGGTTTCATCAACGGGCTCGTCCGACGTAACCTCCGGTCCGGATTCCGTTGATACGGCGGACGTAGCGTCCGGTTCGGATTCCGGCGAATCGGCAGACGTTTCGTCAGGCCCGGAAGCCGACGTGTCATCCGGCGTCAGGCCCTCTCCCCACATTGCGGAAAGACGCATCTTTTCGCCTTCCGCCGTGATGAGAGTCCCGGGCTGATAAAGTCCTCCCGGAAGTTCCTCCCAATTACCGTTTTTATAGATCTCGACGCTCCATCCGACGAACCGACCGGGTTCATCTGTGAATCCGCATTCGGGGATCGCGTAATCGCCGGGATTTACGAAGACCGTTTCCATCGATCCCGAACCGCCGCCAAAACTGAATTCCACGGCGATCGCGGCAGTCTCAGCTTCTTTGACGTCGACGCCGATCGCGAAATCGTTTTCGGGAACGGTAAAGGTAACGGCGTACGCGCCGCCCTCCTTCGGGGCGAGAGTCACGCCGTCACGCGCGATCTGATCGTTGTATCTGAGAAATACGCCGGATACGTCGTATCCCGCGCGCGGTCTGACGGTTGCGGAAACTGTATCGCCGGGGACAAGCTGAAGGGCAGACGAGAATTCCGCGCCGTTGATCTCAAAGGATTCGACGTAATCGCCGCCGGTGCACCACCAGTTCGAAGCGGTCACCGGCGTGCCCGGCTTGACGACCTTGACCTTTACGGTGCATTCGTCAACCTTCACCCAGTTCGTCGCGGCACCGTCTTTGTCGTAATAGAGCGCAAGTGTCGCCGCATACGAGCCCTCGGTCAGACCGTTTCCCGGGCATACCCAGAAATGATAGACCGAATAGGGCTCCGCGTAATTGGAATCGTATATGACGTCGGTCGCGAAAGCCGAAGCGTCTCCGGAAATCCATTCGGTTTTCATATACGAACTGCCCGACGGCAGCGGGATCTTGCCGTTTCTCAGATTGACCATTACCGTGTTCTGGGTGGGCAAAAATCCTTCGCTCACCCTGCCGAAATCCACGTCGTGCAGAACGAACTCCGGCTGCGTGCTTCTGGTATTGATTCCGATCGTCCAGACTGCGTCGGGAGAGGTGACCTTCCCCTCGTACGAGCCGTCGGATCTTTCCGTCAGCGCGAACTCGTCCCTGTTCTGACCGTCGAACCGCAGGAAAGCCGAAAGGATATCACGGCCTTCGGCAGGAGTTATGATTATATTCACCTCCCTACCGGGATCGATAAACTCACCGCCGGTCGAAGGTATATCCGCTCCGTCAACAGTTACCGAGGCGATATGATCGTTGCTTGAAGTACCCCACCAGCCGCCGAGGGCGCTTTTGGTTCCGAGGGCGCTGCTTTTCCCGTTGAAGGTGATCTGCACGGTACCCGTCGCAAGCGTTTTGCTGCCGTTATCGGCAACGGCGTCGACGGTGATCTCGTAAACGCCGGGCGACGGCAAGCGGTCGGTAATATCGCAGCCGATGTCCGCGGGTACGTATCCGCCGTTTACGCCGACCCAGTACTGCTCGTTTCCGGGAACCGCATCCCATGACAGCACGCCTTCCGGCGTGATCGAGATCCCGGTGAGGGGCGGGTACTCGTCCGCCGCGGCACCGAGAGGTGAAAGGAGCGCAGCGACGATTAAGAAGGCCGCAACGGCTGCGGCAGATCTAACCGTTATTTTTTTCATTGTCTTCCTCCGTTTGAAGAAAATCAGAAGTTGACCGTGTCAGGCGTTTCCGGACGATTCGGCAGTTATTCCGTCAGGTACGTCCCGATGCCCGGATTAGTTTAAATTAGTTTAAAAATGTATAATCATTATACCACCCGCCGCTCGGAAAAGTCAAGACAAACGTGCCGGCAGCCCGGTTTCCTTCCGTCAACTCAATAGGTCACTCCGGTACAACGCTTTTTATGAAATCATTATAAAAATGAACTTTTTTTCGAAAATGCATTTACAATTTGTCGAAAATATGATATCATATTTACGTTATCCGGATGGACTGTGTCGGCTGATGCGATAAAGTGAGCAAGGAACAAAAATATTATTAATAACCGCCGTGTTTACGACGGGCTCATTGACGCGCTCTGCCGACAGAAGACTATCTGCCGCAGGGCTTTTTTCGTGTAAAATCAGGGGCAGACGCCGAATGCACGAAAAAACGGTTAACGGAATAACGGAGGAAAACGCATGAAACTCGTTTACAACGTTCAGGACAGACCGTCGTTCGGCAAAACGATAGTCTTCGCGCTCCAGCAGCTGCTCGCGATACTCGCGGCAACGATAGCGGTGCCTTCGATCATAAACGCACCGGATATGGCAAATCTTGTCGGTACCGGGCATGAGATGAGTCAGGCCGCCGCTCTCTTCGGAGCAGGCATCGGAACCCTCGTTTATCTTCTCTTCACCAAATTCAAGAGCCCTGTGTTCCTTGGATCGTCCTTCGCGTTTCTGGGATCTATGGCCGCGGCTTTCGCTGGCGCCGCGTCGGCAGTCGCCGGATATCTCGGACTGGTTCTCGGCGCCGTGTTCGCGGGTCTCGTCTACGTAATCATCGCGATAATCGTTAAATTCGCCGGCGTCAAGTGGATCAACAAGATCATGCCCGCCGTCGTCATCGGCCCGACGGTCGCGATAATCGGACTTTCGCTCGCCGGAAACGCCGTCAGTGATCTGTTCACCGGATCCGTCAAGACCGAAGTGGTCGAAAAAGTCGCAAAGATCGCCAACGACGGCACGCCGTTCGTTGAAGATGTCACCAAACAGGTTCAGAACGCCAACGTCTACGTCTGTCTGATCGTCGGAATCATCACGCTCCTCGTCACAATGATCGCCTCGGTATACGGCAAAAAGATGATGAAGCTCATACCCTTCATTATCGGTATCGCCGCCGGTTACGCCGTCGCCGCGATCTTCACCGTTATCGGAAACACCGCCGGAATACCGGCTCTCCAGATAATCGACTTCTCGAGATTCTCGGCTATGGAATGGCTCCCCGACTTCTCCTTCCTCCATGCTTTCAGCAAGGAAAGCTTTTCAGCGCTTAAAGAAAACCCGGCATACATCGGCACCATCGCGGTCGCATACGTCCCCGTGGCCTTCGTTGTCTTCGCCGAGCATATCGCCGACCACAAGAACCTCTCATCCATCATTGAATCCGACCTTCTCAACGATCCCGGACTTTCCCGCACACTGCTGGGCGACGGTATCGGATCGATGGCGGGCGCCTTCTTCGGCGGCTGCCCCAATACCACGTACGGTGAATCGGTCGGCTGCGTCGCCATTTCCGGCAACGCCTCCATCGTCACTATTTTCACGACCGCCCTTCTCGCCATTGCCGCCGCGTTCATCGCTCCCTTCACCACCCTGCTCGCAACCATTCCTTCCTGCGTCATGGGCGGCGTCTGCATAGCGCTTTACGGCTTCATTGCCGTCTCGGGTCTTAAGATGATCCAGAACGTCGATCTCGGCGACAACCGCAACCTCTTCCCGGTGTCGGTCATCCTCATCGCCGGCGTCGGCGGAATGACCCTCAACTTCGGTAAGGTCACCATCACCGAAGTCGCCTGCGCTCTCGTCCTCGGCATCATCACCAACCTGATCCTCGCCGACAGATCGAAGAAGGAAACCAAGTAATCAGACACGACCGCAAATGCGGTGCCACAGATCGCCGGGCGGTTTGCGGCACCGCATTTTCGATATTATACCGGAGCATGTATCAGCAAATGAGAAAAGTCATAGTAACCGGAGGCTCCCGGGGCATAGGCGCCGCCTGCGTCGCGGCATTCAGGGAAAACGGGGACGCCGTCGCCTTCATTTACCGGGAGTCTGATGAAAAAGCCGCCGAAATCACCGAAAAAACAGGTGCGGTTCACTTCAAATACGATTTAAAGAATTATAATAATACAGTAAAAGCGATTAGTGCCGCCCAAAGGGCTCTCGGCGGATGCGACGTCCTCGTCTGCGCCGCCGGAATCGACCGGATCGCCCAGATCTGCGACACGACGGAAGAGGACTGGAACTCGATCATAGGGGTAGATCTGACGTCGGTCTTTGCCGCGGTCAGAACCGTTTCTCCGGGGATGATACGCGGAAAAAGCGGAAGGATCATAACCCTGGGCTCGGTCTGGGGGGCGCGGGGCGCCTCCTGCGAAGTCGCTTATTCCGCCTCCAAAGCGGGGCTGCGAGGGCTTACGATGGCTCTCGGAAAGGAGCTCGGTCCGTCCGGGATCACCGTCAACTGTATAGAACCCGGCGTTATCGACACGGATATGAACGCCTGCCTTGACGGCGAGACCCGGAGAGAACTTGCGGATTCGATAGCCCTGGGACGTTTCGGATCTCCTTCCGAAATAGCGCGGGTCGTCCTTTTTCTCGCCTCGGAAAAAGCATCGTATATAAACGGAGCATGCATACCGGTCGACGGAGGATTCGTCGGCTGACCTGAAATAAAAAACGAAAGACAAGAAACAATGCTCGAACTGAAACAGATCAGAAAAGACTATGAAACCTCGGGAGAAACCGTGCATGCCCTGCGCGGCGTGGACCTCTGCTTCCGAAAAAGCGAATTTGCCGCGATCCTGGGTCCGTCCGGATGCGGGAAAACGACGCTGCTCAACATCATAGGCGGTCTCGACGGATACACCTCCGGAGACCTGATCATCAACGGAATATCGACAAACGCATACAAAGACCGCGACTGGGACGCCTACCGCAACCACTCGGTCGGTTTCGTTTTTCAGTCGTATAATCTGATACCTCACCAGAACGTGCTCCGGAACGTTGAGCTGGCGCTGACTCTGTCAGGTGTCGGAAGGCGTGAAAGGCGCGAGCGTGCCGCCGAGGCGCTGCGCCGGGTAGGTCTGGGAGATCAGCTGAAAAAGCGACCGAACGAAATGTCCGGCGGTCAGATGCAGCGCGTGGCGATCGCCCGAGCCATCGTCAACGATCCCGACATCATCCTCGCCGATGAGCCGACGGGCGCCCTCGACACCGGGACGGGTATCCAGATAATGGAGATCCTCAAGGAACTCTCGCGGGACCGTCTCGTCATTATGGTCACACACAATCCCGATCTCGCCGCGACCTACGCCACGAGGACGATAAACATACTTGACGGACAGATCACCGGCGACTCGGATCCCGTATCCGATACCGAAGCCGAAAGAATGCTTTTTGCGATCGAATCGGAGAGAAAAGCGGCTTCGGCAAAGCGCGAAAAGAAGCCCTC
>CACZSP010000322.1 GCA_902783905.1 uncultured Ruminococcus sp. | reverse complement strand
CCATTACGTGGGAAAAACGAAACTCTTTAACGTCTGTGCCGTTGATCATCACCTGTATCAATTGCGGATATTGTCCTGTGTGTTTAACTATTTTCCTATCCTCTGTTCCGCGTAAACCGTTCCTGATCTCTCTGATAAACACCCTGACGGCAGACACGAGCGCTTCGTCACTTCCCCCGCAGACTATGAAGCTGCCGTTCCTGTAGGCGACGATAAAATCACGTTCTCTGAGTTCTTCCCTTAATACCTGAGATTCCTGCCGTGTCGTAAATCCCAACAGTATTTCGTGTTCGTGTTCAGGAGCATTTCCGGAAAAATGTTCAGGATAATATCCGGAGACTTCTTCGATCGCCGTTTTAACCTCATTCAACAGATTGGTTTTTTTCCCGAAACCGGAGTCTTCCTGCGGAAGTCCGGCTGCCGGAGTAATAATCACGTAATCCGACCAGTTTATTTTCGGGGAACTGTCATCCGGCACGCGGCGGCACGATACCAGACCCGGCAAATTGAATACCGGCAGCAGGCATATTATTATTTTAATGAATCTGGAAAACAAGATTTCCTCCTGTTCCCGGCGTTTTATGCCGTACCCGATGATATTTGCGGAAAACGCAGGGCATTTTTAGTCCTGAATGTAAGTTATCTCACCGGTATCGATGTTGATCGCCGCATTTTTACGGACCGTTTTACCGTCTTGCTTGCTTGCTGTTTCGACGTAAAACAACCTGCCGTCTTTCGATATACTGCCGGTATTTGTGTTTGAATACCGCGGATCGGCAATTCCTTCGAAAAACATGCCGGGAGGAAACTCAAAATGAGTTCGGGGATCACTCCCGTCCGGGTTTCGGCTTTTCAGGAACATCGTATCATTGAACAGCGCGTCCTGTATTTCGTCGTTCATTTTTTTTATTTCGGATTCATTATTCACAAGTTCTTCAACAGTTATACCCAGTTCCGCCGCGCGCGTGAAGGCATTCAGTGTAAAGACGGTTTCCGCCTTTTTGCTGCTGATATAATAGATACGTCCGTCCGTTTCTCTTAACCCTATGGCGTTGACGTTTTCTCCTTCTGAGAAATCGTGCCGTTCCTTCGTTACTATGTTGAAATAAGTAAAATGCGGAGAGCCGCAGGTAGACAGACCGCCCGGAACCGCTATTTTATCCTGCGACAAAAGGTACGTTTCGTTCAGAAGCCATCTTGAGGCAATCAGCGACGGTTCTTCTCTTTTATTGTTTCCGTCGTAATCCAGCGAAATGACGTTAAGATCGTCTGGCGATGAGACCGACAGCGGATGCCTCCCGATATATATTCTCGAATCTGTCAGTAAATACAACGTCGGACAATCATCGAAAGACATAACATCCAGGGTCACGGATTTCAGATAATCAAATCGGATAAGTTTGTAAACGGGTTTCTTCTCTGCAATATCGGGAATCACGTACCAGACGTATCTGTCGCCAAGCATATAATCTGTGGTATTATAACCTGCAATATAGGAAAAAACGCTTCCGCTTTTCCCGCTGACTATGTTTACATATCTCAGCTCATGATAGAATCCGCTTTTTGACCTGTCTTTTGCATCGTCGGCGTTAAGCGGGTAAAACTGACCGTTGCAGTACAAAAAGAGGTAATCGCCGACGACAAAACTGTAGAGAAAGTCGTACCTTGAAACGAAAAAGCAGCCTGAATCGACGGAGTGGGTGCAATCCGGTATTATGCAGGGACTTTTTTTCTCTCCTGTCTCCGGTTTTTCCATCATCAGGCGGTATCCGGTTCGTTCAACGACTCTCGAGTTTTCGTTATCCGGATTTGCTCTTTCTGAAAACTGAAACGGTTCCGAAAAAAAAGTCCATCCGTTCCATTCGTTTTTATTGTTATTGATTATTCTGCTTTCTTTTTTTTCTCCGGTATCAACGCCGCATGAAGTGAAGAGCAAAGACAGAAGGATCAGAACGGAAATGAAAAGCCGCTTTTTCATTATCTGCAATAACCTGTCGTATCGATATAAATCGTTTGTGTTAATTGCCAATCAACCCAATGATTGCTGTCCCACACATGACATATTATCTTATGCTGAGATGTCATCGCATAAAACCCGTATTCTTCATTAACAATACTGGTTTTTTTGTTGATTCTCATCTTTTTTTCCTTCCTTATTTAACTGATAATATGAATGTACTTTGCGTAAGTATTGTAACATAAGCAACTGCTTTTGTCAACGATTTTGTAAATTCTTCAGAAAATACCGCCGGGTTCGCGTGTTTATCGCCGGGATGATTTCGCAGTAATACAGGCGGTATTGCAAGATTATGCGGCGCGAAATCCGCGACGGAATTCGCCGCCGGATTATTCAATGATTCCCTAATAGTTTTTTAAAAGACAGCGGCAACCGAAGGACATCCCGCATCCCAAGGCTCCCTTGTGTACGCCGATTTGGCAGGGAGGCAAGAATATTGCGTATCGATAAATTGAGCGGCACGAACCATTATTACTGCTTATCGTTGAATCGCGCGCGCTTCTTCAGTCGCCGTACGGAGACAGCTCCCTCCCGGAGGAAGCCAAGAAACGCGGCGGTTCTTCGGGTGCCGCCGCGTTTTTTGTTTCTTTTCACGTCCGGCGCATGCCGGACATATCGCGTGCCGTCAGGCATATATCGCATTTGCAAAGCAAATATATCGTGCGCGGCTGTGCCGCGCATATCGCGTGAGCGCGTCAGGCGCGCAGCGTGACACCTCATCCGCCCGCCTTTGCGGGCACCTTCCCCTCACTTTTTGTTTAGTGCCTCGATCTTTGCAGATAGCAGAGGGGAAGGCAAGGTCGCGGCGGTTCTTTCACTGTCCACTGTCCACTTTTTCACTGCCCCCTTGCAACCTGTTTCATCCGCCGGTCCCGAATCTCACCCTTGCCAGCGACTGATTTTCGGTCACGGTGTCGACTCCGCAGAGTATCAGCACGGCGGAGCAGCCGTCCTCCAGTGAAAGCCGGTATACCGACGACGTGTAATATCTCGGATCCACCACGTCCAGATCGTAATACATTGCAAGGAAGGGCATTACGGCGTGAGCGTAGCTGTCCTTGATCACGAGAAGAGTCTGTCTTTCCTCCCCGCCCTTCTTCGTCACCCGGACGCGGGCGTTGTTTCCGCCGAAAAACGAACTGTATTTATCCTTTTTTTCAAGATACGACCGGTCGTAAAATCCGTCGAAGGTCTCGCCGGTGTCGACGATCTCGGTTAGAAACGCGTTGTCGCCGCCGTATCTGTAATATTCGATAACGTCGCTTTCGGTCAGAGGCGACATCGTTTTCGAATACGTAGTCCCGTAAAACTCACCGCTTGCCGTCTCGACTTTAAAGTACTCCATGCCCGGCAGTTCCTTCCCGAATTCCGAAAGGATCGCACAGGCCGCCAGGTACGCTCCCTCCGTCGTCCAGTGATGGTCGGTCCGGTACCAGACGTATTCCCCCGCGTCGATTGAAGGAGACAGCGCGCCGAGCAGATCGACGGCGTAGGAACACCCGTCGAACACCGCTTTTCTTCCCCTTTCAAGATCGCTCCCGTCGTATCCGGCGGGATAGTAGGGGTACAGCGCGTCGGCAGGCCTCGGAGCGACCGCGAAAACGAGCGCTTTCCCGTCTTTTTCAAGCGATGCGCGAAGTTCATCGATCGCGTCAAGATTGCCCTTTGCCGCGGCGCAGGACTGATCGGGCCTCGGGATCTGGTACCCGTCCTTTCCGTACATAACTCCCGCCGTCTCCATCCTCAGAGTAAGAACGTCGGACAGCGATCTCAGCTTGAGCATTCCCTCCCGCAGAGGAAACTGATCTCTGAAAAAATCCCCGGCGGCCGATTCGAAGCTCCCGTCGAAGACCGCCTTCGCTCCGCCGGCGGTGAGCGATCCGAGTGTCGTCAGCGAACGGTTTTCGTTTTCGCTGAAATCGCGCTGCGGAAGAATAAAAGTCAGTATACAGAGAAGGAAAAGGACCGCCGCAAAAACGACCGCCGTCGCAACGTCGGACGGTCTTGCTTTTTTTGTTTCACGCATACGTCTTTATCCTCCTTCAAAATCTTGTATACAGGAACGGACTGTAATCCGACGAAACGAGCGATGCGAGCGAAAGGACGAAAAGCAGGATAAGAGCGCACCCTTTGATCGCCTCCCCGGCGCGTCCCGCCTTCCCGGTCAGCCGCAAAAAGAGCTTTTTCGGCAGCGGGATCGCAAAGAAAGCCATAAGAGCGAGGGGAAGCAGCGACCGCAGAACGTCGTATACCTGCCCCCCTCCGGAAAAGAGGGATCCGAGATATCCGAACGGAGAAGCGATGTCCGGCGACGCGAATATGAACCATCCGAAAAGCACGATCAGAAGGGTATAAAACCTGCGCAGGACCCCCGGAGCTTTTTCCAGTCCCTTCCCCCAGACGTATTTT
>CACZSP010000321.1 GCA_902783905.1 uncultured Ruminococcus sp. | reverse complement strand
CGCTCCATCAACGAAAATGGGAGTAGAGCCATTCTTTTCCAGCCGCTGATTATGAGATGACGCCGCGTGACGCAATACTGTCTCAGTGGCGATTATTCGGATTCCGGCAGTGCAAGAGGAGCAGTTAATCGTTCTGAAACGATCTGAATGATCTGAAAATCTGCCGGGCGCCGTACGGATCCGGACAGTACTTAAAAGATACTTAAGACAGCAGACCCGTCTGTCTGTTTTGCCGTATCCCGTACTGATTCCGGACGTACGGCGCTTTTCTTTTTTCAGCTAATCGAATCATTATTCGGTGATTCCCTTGATTTTTGGACTCGCATAATGTATAATATTATGTATTCTATTATTTGTTTTTTCGTCCGCAAAGCGCCTCCGGCGCGTCTGCGGACCGGATGAACACCCGGAGAGACGATGACAGATATCGCACTGCTCGGCTTCGGAACGGTCGGTTCCGGAGTCGCGGAGGTTATTGACGACCGCCGCGAATACATAAAAAAACGCCTCGGAGACGAGGTCCGCGTAAAATATATTCTCGACCTGCGCGATTTCCCGGGAAGTCGGTACGAGTCGAGGATCGTTCACGATTACGGAATAATACTTAACGACCCCGACGTCCGCGTCGTCGCCGAAATGATGGGCGGAGTTCACCCGGCCGCGGATTTTTCGCGCGCCGCCCTCGAAGCCGGTAAAAGCGTCGTGACTTCGAACAAGGCGGTCGTCGCCGACTGCGGCGCGGAACTGCTCGAACTCGCCCGGAAGCGCGGCGTGAGATATCTTTTCGAGGCCAGCGTAGGCGGCGGGATCCCCGTCGTCCGCCCGATGACCGACGACCTGGCGGAAAACGAGATAACGAAAATCAGCGGGATCCTAAACGGGACCACCAATTTCATACTCAGCAAAATGGAATCCGAGGGCGCGTCCTTCCCGGACGCCCTTGCCGAGGCGCAGCGCCTCGGTTACGCCGAAGCCGACCCGACAGCAGACGTGGAAGGGTACGACGCCGCGAGGAAGATCCTTATCCTCGCCGCTCTCGCCTGGGGAAAGCTTTTCCCTCTCGAAGCGGTCGAGACCCTGGGCATCCGTTCGCTGACGCGAGCGGACGTCGAAGCCGCCGCAAGTGAAGGATACCGCGTGAAGCTGGTGGCAACCGCCGAAAAGCTTGCAAACGGAAAAATCGCGCTGTCGGTCTCGCCGCGGCGTGTTCCCTCGGGAACGGTGCTCGCGTCGACAGACGGCGTCTTCAACGCGGTAAGAATCACCGGAAGCGTAACCGGAGACGTGCTCTTTTACGGTCGGGGAGCGGGAAAGCTTCCCACTGCGGGAGCCGTCGTATCCGACATAATCGACGCGCTCGAAAGAAAATCTTTCGCCCCGCCCGCTCTTTTCTGGGGAAAGGGGACGGCGTCCGACGTTTCCTCCGCCGGCGACCTTTACCTCTCCGTCCTCGACTGACGGCGCCACGCTACCGGCTTGAGAATTCTGCATATTATAACCGGAACGGCCGTCGGCGGCGCCGAGCGCCAGCTTCAGTATCTGATATCCGCCGCCGACAGGGAACGCTTCACGCACCTCGTTCTTCTGCCCCGCGGATCCGCCGCGGCGCCGCTTCTCCGTTCCGCCGGAGCGGAGATAATCGAAGAAGATATCGCGGACCGCTCTTTTTCTCCGAAGGATGAAAAAGCCTTCCGCCGGATCATAAGAGAAACAAGCCCCGACGTCGTTCACACCCACTCGTCGGCGTCCGGCAGACGCGCCGCGTGCGCCGAAAGAGTGCCGGTCAGGATAATGACGAAGCACTGTTCGGATCCGCCGCCGCGTTTTGTTTCGCGCTTCCCCGCAAGGCAGCTCTGCTCTATTCACTGGCGCAGAACGCTGACGCGCGCCGTAGCGACCGACGAATCGGCCGCCGCGGCACTTATCGGCTGCGGTATGCCCGCCGGAATGATAAAGCTCATTTACAACGGCTCCCCCGAGCCGGAGATCTGCTCTGCCGAACGTGCGGACGCATGCCGACGCGGCATCGGAATTCCGGAAGGAGTATTCACCGTCGGTTATTTCGGACGGCTTGAAAGAATTAAAGGACCGCGGGTTCTGCTCGAAGCCGCCGCCCTCTGTCTCGGCCAGACCCGTGACGTCGCATTTATTGTTTGCGGGACCGGAAGCGAGGAAAAGGAACTGCGCGAAACGGCCGAAAGGTTCGGCATATCCGACCGGGTCTTTTTCTGCGGTTTCGTCGACGATCCGTCCCCTTATATGTCGGTCTGCCGGGTGATCGTGTCCCCGTCGCTCGGGACCGAGACCTCGTCGCTCTCGCTCTGCGAAGGACTTTCCCGCGGGCTCGTCCCGGTGGTGTCCGACGTCGGAGGCAGCGCGCGGCTTATCGGCGGCTCGGGAAAGGTCGTCCCGCCCGACGACGCGCCGGCGCTTGCCGACGCCCTGATGGAGCTGGCACGGGATCCGGGACTGGTATCTATCCTCAGCGACCGCGCCCTCCGCAGATACCGGGAACGATGCACCGCGGAAGAGACCGCCCGTCTTACCCATCTGCTTTACGAAGAGGAATACTCACGCGCGGTTTCCCGAAAGAAGCGCTGACGCGTGGCATATAAAACGCCCGATTGCTAACAAAACGCCGG
>CACZSP010000320.1 GCA_902783905.1 uncultured Ruminococcus sp. | reverse complement strand
GGTGAAGGAGTAGTACATATATTTTCTTTCGGTGTCGAGAGCGATGCCCTGAACGTGTCCCTCGGACCATTCGCCGGCGTCGATATCCCGGGGAAGTGAAAGAGGAGAAGGTACCGAAGAGCTTTTCATAAAAAATACCCCTTTTACTTGTTATTATTTTATTATACCATTTTAATGTCTCCAGTCAATATGAAAAAGGCAAATTAGCGGCGCCCGGCAAATCCTTTCACCGGCCGGACGGTCCAGGACAGACGGGCGCACTTGACAAATAAACCGTGATATTGTATAATTTTTTATCATACAGTATCGCGTGAGGCGAAAAAAGATGAAAAACAACAGTCTGAAGGCTTGGCTTTACCTTCTTCCCGCCATCGTCTTTCTCGGATTTTTCATGATCTATCCTCTGGTAGACGTCCTCGTTTATTCTTTCGAGGAGGGGTACAACTCGGCGTCGCAGAGTTTTTTCGGGACGGGCTTTTACAACTATTCATTCGTCCTGCACGACTCGTATTTCCTCCAGGCGGTGAAAAATACTTTTATACTTGTCATGATCACCGTTCCGCTGTCGACCGGGTTTGCCCTTCTCGTCTCGCTCGCGCTCAATTCGGTCACGGCGCTGAAAAAACTTTTCCAGACGGTGTTTTTCCTTCCTTACGTGACCAACACCCTTGCCGTCGGACTCGTTTTCATGATCCTTTTCAAGAAGACCGAGTACACCGAGGGAATGGTCAACCTGCTCCTTAAAGCTTTCGGTATGAGCGCGGTCGATTTCATAAACGGTCCCTACTGGGCGAAGATGCTGGTGCTCTGCGTCTATACCGTCTGGATCGTTCTTCCGTTCAAGATCCTTATTCTGACGAGCGCTCTGGCGTCGGTCAACCCTGCGTACTACAACGCGGCGCGCCTTGACGGAGCCACGCCGTTCATGATGTTCCGGAAGATCACCCTTCCGATGATCTCGCCGATGATCTTTTATCTGGTCGTGACCGGTTTCATCGGAGCCTTCAAGGCGTACTCCGACGCGGTGGCGATCTTCGGTACGGCGCTCAACGAAGCCGGCATGAACACGATGGTCGGCTACGTTTACGATATGCTTTACGGCGACAGCGGCGGATACCCGTCCTACGCCTCGGCGGCGGCGATAATCCTTTTCGCGATCGTTCTCACGGTCACCTGCGTAAACCTGCTTTCGGGCAGGAACAGAAAGATCGGAATATGAGGTGAACGAGATGAAAAATACTTCCTATTCCGAGATAAAAAAACGGTCGGACGCCGCCCGGACCGTTCTGAAGATCTTCATTTACGCCTTTCTCGCCTTCTGGGCGCTGGCCGTACTTTTCCCGTTCTACTGGATGGTGCTGTCCTCCTTCAAGTCCTACGCGGCTTACAACGCCGAATTCATCCCGAAGTTCATCACCCTTCAGCCGACTCTCGACAACTACAAACTCGCCTTCACCGCAGTGCCGCTCGCCAGGTATTTCCTGAATACAGTACTGTTTACCGTCGGCACGACGCTTCTTATGATGGCGGTAATCATACCGGCTGCGTTTGCCTTCGCCCGTCTCGAATTCCGCGGGAAGGACCTTGTTTTCACCGCCTTCCTCGCGCTGATGATGATCCCGAACGAGCTTGTCATCATCACCAATTTTCAGACGATAACCAACCTCGGTATGCGTAACACCTTTACGGGACTTATTCTTCCGTCGGTGACGTCGGTATTTTACATCTATCTGCTCAAGGAGAATTTCGCTCTCGTTCCCGACGAGCTTTACCGCGCCGCCAAGGCGGACGGCACGAGCGATATAAAATATCTTTTCAAGGTGCTGATACCTATATGCCGGCCGACGGTCGTCACGATCGTCATTCTCAAGGTGATCGAATGCTGGAACTCCTATATCTGGCCCCGGCTCATCACCGACGACAGCGCCTACTATCTCGTTTCAAACGGCATCCAGGAGATACGCGAGAACGGCTTCGGACGGGAAACTGTCCCCGCCATGATGGCGGCGGTCGTCGTCATTTCGGTACCGCTGATCGTGCTCTTCCTCATTTTCCGCGACAAAATAATGGCGGGAGTCTCGAGAGGAGGAATGAAGGGATGAAAAAGACTCTGTTTGCGCGAACGGTTTCGACGGCACTCGCCCTTCTGATCTTCTGCGGAGCGCTTCTCCTCACCTCCTGCCACGGTGCGGTAAAGAACGCTCCCTGCGAGGTCCCGGATGAATTCGACACCTCGCGCGAGTATGAGATATCCTTCTGGGCGAAAAACGACACCAACGTCGCTCAGTACAGGATCTACCGCAAGGCGGCGGAGGATTTCCACGCACTTTACCCGAATATCACGGTCAACATCAAGTCCTACACCGACTACGGAGTGATTTACAACGACGTCATCACCAACATACCGACCAAAACGACGCCCGACATAGCGATATCCTATCCCGACCACATCGCCACCTATCTGACCGGCGACAACGTCGTCGTTCCGCTCGATCTGCTTTTCGACGACGAAAAATACGGCCTGGGCGGAAGCGAGCTTCGCTACGACGGACCGAAAAAAGAGGAGATCGTCCCGCAGTTTCTTTCCGAACTGCGGTTCGGCGAGAGGTATTTCGGACTGCCCTTTATGAGATCGACCGAGGCGTGCTATATCAACAAGACTCTCCTTGAAAAACTTGGATATACCGTACCCGACAAACTGACCTGGGATTTCGTCTGGGAGGTCTCCGACGCCGCAATGGCGAAGGCGGAGGACGGCACCTTCCTTCTCAACGGGCAGAAGGTCCTGATTCCCTTTATCTACAAGTCGACCGACAACATGATGATCCAGATGCTCCGCCAGAAGGACGCCCCCTATTCCGACGCCGCCGGAGTCATCGGCATCTTTTCGGATGAAACGAAGGATATTCTCCGTTCCATCGCCCCGCACGCCGAAAACAGAAGTTTTTCCACCTTCAAGATATCCAGCTACCCCGGGAACTATATTAACGCGGGCCAGTGCATCTTTGCCATCGATTCGACGGCTGGCGCCACCTGGATCGGAAGCCGGGCTCCGATGCAGGATATCGACGTAAAAAGCATCGTCCCATACGAGCTTGAAATAAGGCCGATACCTCAGTTCGATCCGGACGACCCGAAGATGATCTCCCAGGGACCGAGCGTCTGCGTTTTCAACAAGGACGACCCGCAGCAGGTCCTTGCCACCTGGCTGTTCGCTCAGTATCTGCTGTCAAACGACGTTCAGATCGCCTATTCGGAAACCGAGGGCTACATTCCCGTTACTCTCAAAGCGCAGGAGTCAGACGAATACCTTGACTATCTTTCAAGAGAGGGAGAGGACGACGTCGAGCACTACGCCGGAAAGATACAGTGCGCGAAAATGCTTCTCGCCAACAAGGAAAACACCTTCGTGACCCCGGTCTACAACGGTTCGGCCTCCCTGCGCGACGCGGCCGGCGAGCTGATCGAACAGACGGTGTCCCAGGTTCGAAAAGGCGGAGCGGCTGACGACGCGTTCTTCGACGATCTGTTCGAGAAGGTCGTATCGCTAAAGCGTCTGAATCTCAACGGGACCGCAGCCGACGGAAAGGCCGACCTCGGTCCGCTGCCGTCGACGTCGGTCGTTCTGCTCGTCTCTCTCGGAGTTGCCTGGCTGATCCTCGGAAGCGTTTTTGCCGTGATACTGATCAGAGAAAAAAGGAAAAAATAGGTTCTTCACATTTTTATGTGTATGATAAAAAAGATATTCAGGTTGTCGTGTTTTTAGACAATGATTGTTACCCGTAGGGGGCTGTTTAAAAAGTTGACTTTTTAAACAGCCCCTTTTTCAGTCGGCGCGACCGCGGCGCGCCTGAAATATAATCCGTCTTATCTGGTGTAAAGGAAGGTTTTGTCGGTTTCGGTTTTTTCGACGAGCTGACCG
>CACZSP010000319.1 GCA_902783905.1 uncultured Ruminococcus sp. | reverse complement strand
GCGCGATTTTTCGCCGGAAATCGAACTGAAAAGCGGCAAAAACCGAAATTCTCGCGCAAATTCGGCGGATTCCCGTCCGCCGAATTTGCGGGGCTGTTTAAAAAGTTGACTTTTTTAACGGCGTCTTCCGAGCCGCGCTCGAGAGCGGCGGAACACAGCGCCTTTGCCGTCGTTCCCATCCGTTTATGATCCGCGGAATTTCGCGCCCGCTCCAGCAATCCGTTATTGATTTCAATGAAAAGATCTTTTACGTCCGCGGCGCTTTCGGGGCAGTTGCCGGTGCTCAGTTCCCCGGCAACAAACGCGGAAGCTTCCCTGCCGCCGGCACAGCCGCCTACACCGTCGCACAGACAGATACAGCAGGGCGCCGTCACCTCTGCCGTTCCCGCCTCGTCGTTAACGACAAGACGACCGATCAGCGCCGAATCCTCACATGCCTGTTTGTTTTTCCCCCGCTCCGAACAGTATGAAACCGTATATTTCACAGGTGCCGCCCTCTAAATATAAAAAGTGATATCTACAATAATATTATAGCGCATCGGACCCGAAAAATCAACAGTTTGTGCGTATCTTTTTCCGTCCGGCGGAAACCGGACTCGTCAAGCGCCGTCAGGCACATATCGAATCTGAGAAGCAAATATATCTCGCGCGGCAAAAAGACGCGCATATCGACGCGAGCGCCGTCGCTCGATTCTTTTGATAACGTCTGTCAGTGACACCTCATCCGTCGCCGTTCGGCGACACCCGGCTCCGCGAAGCGGAGGCGTCCCCTCACTGCTTGTTCACTGCCGCTATCTTTGCGAATCGCAGAGGGGAAGGCAATCACTGCGCTTCGTTCTTTTTGGCGGCACGACCGGTTCAGACTGCCGACTCAATGACTTGCGCGGGCGCTTCTTCGGCTGCCGCCGACGGTTTTCTTCAATTTTTTCGCGTTTTCTTTCTTTTTTTCAAAAAACTCTTGACAAGTTAGCGCCGGCTAACTATAATATTATACGGTTAGTGCCGGCTAACTATATTTTTCGGGGTCCGGTTAGTCTGCGCTAACCTTTTGTTAAGGGAGCCGGTTAGCATCCGCTAATCGGACGAAGGGAGGAATACTATGATACCGCTCTGCTTGACAGAACCGGGTGAGACGCAGATAATCAAAAAGATCGGCGGGACGCCCGAAGTCAGACAGCACCTTGAAAATCTCGGCTTCAACGTGGGAGGCGAGGTCACGATCGTAAACACCCTCGGCGAAAACGTAATCGTCAGGGTCAAGGAGGCCCGCGTCGCGCTGAGCGAGGGGCTCGCGAGAAAAATAATGGTATAAAAAACACGGAGGATAAAATCAATGAAAACTCTCAGAGACGTCAAAGTCGGCGAATCCGCCACCGTCGTGAAGCTTCACGGCGAAGGAGCCGTCAAACGCCGCATAATGGATATGGGGATCACCAGACGTACCCCCGTATACGTGCGCAAGGTCGCGCCCCTCGGCGATCCGATCGAGATCACCGTGCGCGGATACGAACTGTCCATACGCAAAGCCGACGCCGAAATGATAGAAGTCGAATAAACGGAAAGGAAGGCCTGAAATGGATATCAGAATCGCCCTCGCGGGCAACCCCAACAGCGGAAAAACCACGCTGTTCAACACGCTGACCGGTTCCAATCAGTTCGTCGGAAACTGGCCGGGCGTCACCGTCGAAAAGAAGGAAGGAAAGCTGAAAAAGCACGACGGTGTCATCGTCACCGACCTTCCCGGTATCTATTCCCTGTCCCCGTACACCCTCGAAGAAGTGGTGGCGAGAAACTATCTTATCGGGGAGCGCCCCGACGCCATCCTGAACATCGTCGACGGCACAAACCTCGAGCGCAACCTTTATCTTACGACACAGCTTACCGAGCTCGGCATCCCGGTCGTAGTCGCGATCAATATGATCGACCTCGTCAGAAAAGAAGGCGACAAGATCAATCTTTCCGAACTGTCGCGTCAGATCGGCTGTCCCGTCGTCGAAATCTCCGCGCTTAAGGGGACCGGCGTCGCCGAAGCGGCGGAAGCGGCGATAAACGCTGCGAAAAACGGAAAGACGGTTCCGCAGCACAGATTCTCCGGTCCGGTCGAGCACGCCATCGCCCATATCGAGGAGGCGGTCGTTCACGGACTTCCCGAGGAGCAGCAGAGATGGTACGCCGTCAAGATCTTTGAGCGCGACGAAAAGGTGCTCGATCAGCTGAAACTCGACCCGGACGTACTCGCTCACATCGAAGAGGATATAAAGTCGGCGGAGACCGAGCTTGACGACGACGCCGAAAGCATCATCACCAACGAAAGATATGTTTACATCGCCGAAGTGATCAAGGCGTGCTTCAAAAAGAAAACCGAAAAGAAACTCACGAAGAGCGACAAAATCGACAAGATCGTCACCAACCGCTGGCTCGGACTCCCGATTTTCGCACTCGTCATGTTCCTCGTTTACTTCCTTGCCATGGCGCCGGGAGCTCCCGGAACGATGGCGACCGACTGGGCCAACGACGGCCTCTTCGGCGACGGATATCATCTGTTCGGTATCGGAAGCGCCGCAGCCGGGGAAAAAGCCGAAAATTACGCGTCGGCCGTCAACGCCCTCGCCGCTTTCGGGTTTGAATTCGACCTCGAGGACGAACAGTTCGACGCCGACGCGCTTATCACCGAAATCAAAGCGTTCACCTCCGACAAAACCTCGGCGACCGTCGACGTCACCGACGACGAGACCCTTGAAGTATCAACCCTGACGGTTTATTTCGACAAAGCGCCGGAAAACGCCGACGAAGACGAAACGAACGGAATGACCTTCACCGAAGCCGTCGCATTCTTTGAGGAAAAGGGCTTCGACGAGCCCGATCCGGCCGAAGACGGCGTATGGGTCCCCGGAATCCCGGCACTGATCGACAAGCTGCTTCTGGACGGCGAAGGAAATCCGAAGGTCCCCGACTGGCTCTACGGACTGATTATGGACGGCATCGTCGCCGGCGTCGGAGCGGTGCTCGGATTCGTCCCGCAGATGCTCGTTCTCTTCTTCCTGCTCGCGATCCTCGAGGGCTGCGGATATATGGCGCGAATCGCCTTCGTGCTTGACCGTATCTTCAGAAAATTCGGCCTTTCGGGCAAATCCTTCAT
>CACZSP010000318.1 GCA_902783905.1 uncultured Ruminococcus sp. | reverse complement strand
TTGTAGGCGAAGACCGAGCAGCCGACCGACGCGACGCCGACGGTCTTTCCTTCGATGCCGAGCGAATCGATCGCTTCGGCGACGAGGCGGTGGATAATGCCGTGGCCGCAGCCGGGGCAGTAGTGCATCGGCACGTCGATGAGAGAATGAGGACGTTCAAAAACGACAGCCATCAGTTCTTACCTCCTTTGAGTTTTTCGTCGGCCGCCATGATCGAGGCGAGCACCTCGGCGGGCGACGGGATCATTCCGCCGACTCTCGAGCAGAGGGTGACGGGGCGCGAGCATCTGATAGCCAGCTCGACGTCTTCTATCATCTGACCCATCGAAAGCTCGACCGAGATGAAGGCCTTCGCCGTCTTCGATCTTTCAAAGAGCGCTGCCTTCGGGAAGGGCCAGAGGGTGATCGGACGGAACATGCCCGCCTTGACGCCCTTTTCGCGGGCCGCCTTGACGGCGTTCTTCGCGACTCTCGCCGCGATTCCGAATCCGACGACGACGATATCGGCGTCGTCGCAGAGATATTCCTCGTACATGACCTCGTCGCGTTCGACCGATTCGTAGCGTTTGAATCTGTCGATATTCCAGCGTTCGAGCTCGTCGGGGGTAAGAGAGAGCGAGTTGATTATGTTGTGTTTTCTCTTCATGCCGGTTCCGGTCAGCGCCCAGGGCTTTTCGACCTTCCCCTGCGTGCTTTCCTCAAGCAGCACCGGCTCCATCATCTGACCCATCGTTCCGTCGGCGAGCAGCATGCAGGGCATGCGGTATTTGTCGGCGAGATCGAAGGCGTGGACGGTCAGCTGCGCCATCTCCTGGACCGACGCCGGAGCGAGCACGAGCAGATGATAGTCGCCGTGTCCGCCGCCTCTCGTCGCCTGGAAGTAATCAGACTGCGAGGGCTGGATGCCGCCGAGTCCGGGGCCTCCGCGCTGAACGTTCACGATGAGCGCCGGCAGATCGCAACCGGCCATATAGGAGATCCCCTCGCTCTTGAGCGAGACTCCGGGGCTGGACGAGGACGTCATGACCCTGACTCCGGCAGACGCCGCGCCGATTACCATATTGATCGCCGCGATTTCGCTTTCGGCCTGCAGGAAGGTGCCGCCGATCTTCGGCATGCGCTTCGCCATATAGGCCGCGATCTCGGTCTGCGGCGTTATCGGATATCCGAAATAGTGGCGGCAGCCGCAGGATATCGCCGCCTCGGCAATGGCTTCATTGCCTTTCATAAGAACTTTTTCAGCCATCGCACGTCACTCCTTTACAATCGTGATGACACAGTCGGGGCAGATCGTTGCGCAGGAGGCGCAGCCGATGCACGCGGCCTTGTCCGCCACGTCGGCGGTGTGATGTCCCTGCGCGTTGATCTTCTTGGGATCGAGCGCGACTATATGCTTCGGGCATGCGCTGACGCAGAGTCCGCAGCCCTTGCACCGGTCGGCGTTGAAGGTGATTTTTACCATTTTCTGACCTCAGGCGTTTATAATCCCGCCGTGGGATATGAAATAATCGAGTTCGAGTACCGGCATATCGGGAGGAAGATCTTTCGCGACCGCCGGAAGAGCCGCCGAAAAGCAGACGGGTATATCCATTTCCGCGGACACCGCCGCGGCGTAGGGAACGCTTGACAGAAGCGTCTCTGCCGTCGTGTCCCTTCCGAGATTCGAGCAGTTCACGATGCCCGAAAAGCGCATCCCGCACGCCCCTTCGATCTCACGGAGCACCGCCACGGTGTCGCCGGGAGTCCTTGTCAGCGGGCGGTATTTATTGACGACCGCAAGCATGGCGAAGTCGTTCTCTTCAAGGATCGCCGGAACGAACCTTCCCAGCGCAAGCGCTCCGCGGTCGTCTCCGCCCACGTCGATCACGGCCCTGACCGAGCGGTCGCCGGTGATCGAATACGCCTCGTCAGGCATCGCCGGAAGATCGACGTTCGTCATGGCGTAATCGGATACGATCAGCTTTACTCCGAGCGCGTCGGTGACCTGGCGGCAGTCGGCGGATCTGAAATAGGGATTGACTATGTCGAGATCGGCGAGCGCCGCCCCGTCCTGCGGGAACGCCCGGCGCAGATACGCGGCGTAGGCGAGAGAGACGGTGCTTTTCCCGCTTCCGTAATGTCCGCAGAAAAGAGTTATTCTTTTTGGTTTCCCGGTAAGTGACATCAGTCGACGAGGACGGTCCAGCCGAACGGATCGGCGATCTTGCCCCACTG
>CACZSP010000317.1 GCA_902783905.1 uncultured Ruminococcus sp. | reverse complement strand
CGGGCTCGCGGCACTGGGCGACGAACTCGCCTTTGACCGTTTCGACGTCCCAGGCGACGTCGGTCCCGCCGGAGGAGATCACCCTCCGCTTTTCGGTGACGAAGAAGATCTCGGCGGAGTTTATGAAAGCTCCGTCCAGCGGTTCGGCGAGAAGGGCTCTGATCATCTTTTTCTCATCGTCTTCGGTTATCGTTTTTCCGGTGATCTTTTTTCCTCTGACCGGATCCGGCTGTTCGTATCCCGGGTTCATCGCAAAGGATGCGGCGAAATAAGCGTCGGACAGGGCGGAGGCGATCTCATCCGAGTCCATGGACGGAACGAGCGTGATCCTGACGGATCCTTTTTTTTCTCCTTCCGTCCTGAAAACGGTGACGGCGCACTTTTCGGTCTCTTTTACGCGGCGCGAATCGAGTTCTCTCTTTACGAAGAAGTACTCCCTGGAGCGTGTCTCGAAAAGCTCGATCCTCCACTCGGAAATACCCGACTCAGAGAGAGCTTTTTTGGTTCTGCTTAAAAGACTCATTTTTCTCTCTCCTTATCCCAGGCGGATACGCGCCTTGATGTACGGGCCGCCGTCGGAGACCTTGACCCATTCCTTGTGGCCCTTGCCGCAGTAACCGCCGCCGCCGAGTTCGATTCGGTTGCCGGTCATCGTGATCGATTTGAGCAGATCCGGAACGTATCCGGTGAGAACGATGGGGGAGAAGATTCTGCCGGTCAGCTTTCCGTCCTTTATCTCGCGGGCGATATTGACCATGCACTGAATGCCCCAGTTTTTGGGATCCTCCATTCCGCTGCTCGGGTTTTCAAGGAGAAATCCGTATTTTACCGATTTTATCATCCGTTCGGGAGTCGATCTGCCCTTCGCGAAATAGGTGTTTGTCATGCGGGTGTACGCTTTGCGCTCGTAGCTTTCGCGCCGCCCGTTTCCGGTGGGCCTGACGCCGAGGCGCCCGGCGCTCAGGCCGTCGCATATTCCGGTGCGGAGTATCCCTTTGTCGATAATGAGCGTGTCCGACGTAAGGTTGCCTTCGTCGTCGAAAAAGGCGGTGGCAACCTCGTCCACGGCGTTGCCGTCGTGCATCGAAACGAGAGGGGACGCGACGTACTGACCGATGAAATCTTTCGCCTGGGCGCGGTCCTTGACGAACATATCCATTTCGACGCCGTGCCCGAAGGCCTCGTGAACGATCATTCCGGTCACTTCGGGATCGCATACGCATTCGTATTCTCCCGGGATCATCGGCTCGCTCTTAAGCAGTTCGAGCGTGTTTTCGGCGACTTCGTCGATGCAGTCGCCGACTTTGTCGAGGATCTCGAGCCCGCCGAGGTTGGAAAAGCTCCTGTAGTAATCCTTGATCTCCTCGCCGCGCGATGCGAGCGCGACGACGGCCGCCGTCGTCCACATTACCGACTGATCAAGCTCCCGGTTTTCGGAAATAAATATCTTGCGGTATGCGCGGTAGGAGACGCGGCAGGAAAAATCGAGTATGCCTTCGTGTGATATTCCGCGGGAGCGGAAGGCGTCGAGACGTCCGAGTATCTCTCCGTCGGAAACCGAGCGCGGATCGGTGCGGAACTTTGCCGAACGGGTCATGCGCGCCGGTTTGTCATCCGGTACCGGGGTCGCCAGAGACGCGGCTGCCGCGCAGCGGTACTGCGAGGCGGCGCTTTCCTTTATTTTTCCGACGATTGCCGGAATATCCTTCCGCGAAAAAGAGTTGAAGGAGTATTCGACGCATCCTTTTTTGTCGAACACTCTGACCACGTATCCGGTTCCGCCCATGTTCGAGCCGGTTGAGATCGACTTTCCGGAGCGGGAAACCGACCAGGAGCGGCTGTCGTCGGCTACGGCGAGGACCGACGCGTAGGAAAAATCTTTCCGCAGCCGCGAAACCAGTTCGCGCAGCGCGGATTTCTGTCTTGCAAGTGACGTGAACATCCCGTCCTCCTCAGAGCGTGACCTTTTTATAGGCCTTTTTCCCGCGTCTTACGACTATGCCGCGGCGCAGCTCGTCTGCGCCGAAGGCGGCGCGGAAATCGGTGACCTTTTCTCCGTCGGCCGTGACGCCGCCCTGTTCGACGGCGCGTCTGCCTTCCGATCTCGAGGGGACCAGTCCCGCCTTGACGAGGACCGATATGATATCGATCCTTCCGTCGGCGTCGAGGTCGCTCTCCGAGAGGACCGACGTCGGTATCTCGGCGTCCTCGCCCGACCCGAAGAGAGCTTTCGCGCTCGCTTCGGCGCGTTCCGCCTCCTCACGGCCGTGGACGAGTTCGGTAAGCTCGCGGGCAAGGATCTCCTTCGCCCGGTTGAGCTGTCCGCCCTCCCACTTTTCCATCTCGTCGATCTGATCGACGGGGAGGAAGGTGAGCATGCGTATGCATTTGAGAACGTCTCCGTCGCCCACGTTCCGCCAGTACTGGTAGAAGTCGTAGGGAGACGTTTTTTTCGGATCGAGCCAGACGGCGTTGCCGGCCGTCTTTCCCATCTTTTTACCGTTCGAATCGGTAAGAAGAGTTATGGTCATGCAGTGTGCGTCTTTTCCGAGCTTGCGGCGGATCAGCTCGGTGCCTCCGAGCATGTTTGACCACTGGTCGTCGCCGCCGAACTGCATATTGCAGCCGATCGTTTTGAAAAGATGATAGAAGTCGTAGGACTGCATGATCATATAGTTGAATTCGAGGAAGGAAAGTCCCTTCTCCATGCGCTGTTTGTAGCATTCGGCGCGGAGCATGTTGTTCACCGAGAAGCAGGCTCCGACCTCGCGCAGAAGCTCGACGTAGTTGAGCTTCAGGAGCCAGTCGGCGTTGTTCACCATGACCGCCTTGTCGGGACCGAATTCGATGAATTTTTCCATCTGACGGCGGAAGCATTCGGCGTTGTGATCGATGTCCTCTTTGGTGAGCATCTTTCTCATATCGGTCCTGCCCGACGGATCGCCGATCATCGTCGTTCCTCCGCCGATGAGAGCCACCGGCTTGTTGCCGCCGTTCTGCAGGCGCTTCATCAGAGTCAGCGCCATAAAATGTCCGGCTGTCAGACTGTCGGCGGTGCAGTCGAAGCCGATGTAGAATTTCGCCTTTCCGGCGTTTATCATATTGCTGACTTCCGCCTCGTCGGTGACCTGGGCGATAAGTCCGCGTTTTTTAAGTTCTTCGTAAAGTGTCATATTGCCATAATGCTGGACGCTGGGAGCGGTACCGCGCGATCCGGCAGGTCCGGATCGCGCGGTGCCGCGGTTCGGCGGAATCAGTTCAGTTCCGCGAGAGTTGAATTGAGTTTGCCGAGCGCGGTATCGAGACGCTTCAGGTTGGCGCTGGACTGCCTGGACCAGGAGGAGGCGTTCATCGACTTCACGCTGTCTCTCCAGAGACTGTAGGTTATGTTCGAAAGCTCGGTGGAGAAGATTCTTCCGAGGTCGATGTATACTCCGCCGCGGATGATGTCGTACATAAGCGAATCTTCGGCTTCAGACGAATATCTGAACTTCATCGTCTCCTCGAAGAGGGCGGGGGTGACGAGATCGTAGCAGTGATAGGCCATAAGCTGAAGCGTTGCGGCGGTGGCTTCCTTGTTCTGGGAGGCGCTTGCCATCGAGTACATTGTGTAGGGGAAGGCCATGCAGGTTATGTATTTTTCCTGAGCCTTGTCGTACTTCGGTACCGGAAGGATCCCGTATTTGACGTCGGAGGCCTTCATCGATTTGAAGGTAGTCATATATACGCGGTCGACGGTGAACATTGCGTTGCCCGCCGCGAACATATCGGAGGAGGAATCCTTCGAGGTCGTGCCCTTGGCGTATGCGTCGCCCGATTCGGAAAGGAAGTTCACCAGTTTTTCAAGCAGGTCGACCGGCTTCTGGGTGGTGAAGTCGTCGGATACCTGGAGGGATCCGTCGTCCGCCTTCTTCAGGTTGACCATGCCGCATCCCGCGAAGAAGCAGTCGAAGTGGAGGTCGATCGTGTAGAAGCCGAAACGGTCGCCGTAGCTCGGCACGTTGTCGTTGGTCAGCTCCTCGAAGGCTCCGTGGCTTACCTCGATCAGCTTGTCTATCGTCCAATCGCCTTCGTGGACGTACGTATAGGGCATGGCTTCGCCGTTGTGGACCGATTCGTAAAGGGTTTTGTTGAAGAAGCAGCCGTACATCATATACAGCATGTTGGACGAGATGTCGCCGGAGCAGAAATAAAGCTTGTCGTTGATCGTGGCGGCGGTGATGAGGGTCTCGGGCCACCAGTGCTTGGAGAAATCGAGTATTTCGAAATCCTTCAGATTCTGGGTGAGGCCGCGGGTCGTGAGCGTCGAGGCGGTCAGCGAATAGCCGGCGTGCGCGTCGTATGGCTCGGCGGATACCGATCCGTTGTACGCCTGAGTGACGAAGTTCGCCTGGCTGCCGTAGTTGCCCTTGGTGCCGACCCAGTTGAGCTCGATACCGAGTCCCTCCTGCGTGCGGATGTTCTTTCTGTAGATCGCGTCGTTGATCGACTCTCCGTTCTCGTCCTCGACGAAGAACTCGGCTCTTTCAACGTCTTCCCAGTAGAGGATCGTGATCACGGTGTCAGGGTATTTCAGACTTTCCGGAACGTTGTTGACGCCGGCCTTATCGACCTCCTCGGTCGTTGCCTCGGGTGCGGGAGTGTCGGACGCTTCGGCTGCGGCGGTGGTGGTGCCGTTTTCCGGAGACGCGGGATTTCCGCACGCGAAGAGCAGCGGCAGGGTCAGGATGACCGCGATGACCGCGGCGAGAATCTTGCTTTTCATTTGAGACTCCTTTGTATTTTTTCAATTGTCAATATTATAAACTATTCACCGGTTTCTGTCAATCTTTTTTACCGTCCGCGATTGACAGGCGGCGCGGTCTGTGGTAAAATAATCAGTGAAGAAACAAAGAATTGCAGAGGAGAAACGATATCATGAAATATGCGATGAAAGCCGCGGCGGCGCTGCTGGCCGCCCTGCTTGTATGCCTGCCGGTCTGCGCGGCGGGCGGGCAGGCCGGAAACATGCTGGTATTGGGAGATTCGATCTCCACCGGATACGGCCTTGAAGATTATTACGTCGACAATCCCTACAAATGCGCAAGCTACGCCAACCGTTTGGCAAAGGATCTGGGGCTGGAATCCGGTAGGACCTACGTCAACCGCGCGGTCAACGGCTATACGAGCGCCCAGCTCAGGGCTCTGATCCCCCAGCTGAAGGCGACGGTGGAGCAAAGCGATCTGATTATTATTTCGATCGGAGGCAACGACCTTCTTCACACGCTTCCGCAGCTGGCGAAGGAACTGACGGGAGTCGCAACGTCCGACTACGCGGCGGCGCTTGAGGCCCTCATTTACTCGGATGCGAGTCAGTACGCCAACGCCGTCGAAAAGATGACGCCGGTCTTCTCCCGGGTCGTGTCGGAATTCGCGGAAAACGTCAAGGGATCGATAGACCTTCTGCGCGAATACAATCCGTCGGCGAAGATAGTGTTCCTCGCGCAGTACAATCCGCTTTCCGGCGTGTCGAAGGCGGGTATCGCCGCGACGCTCGCCGCGTCGGTGATAGCCAGTCTCAACGCCGCCCTTTCGGTTGCCGTTTCGGGACGTGAAGGCGTGGTGATCGCCGACGTGCCGTCGGTCATCGACGGAGCTGCCGAAGCGAGGACGAATATCCTTGCGGCCGATATACATCCCAACGCCGCGGGGCATGGAGAGATCTATCTTCTGCTCAGGGAGCTGCTGAAACCCGATGAAGCCGAGACCTCCGCCGAAGAAACGACAGCCGAAGAAACGGAGGAAACCTCCGTTCCGGACGGTACGGGGTCGGATACGGGCACGGACAGTTCCTCCGCGACCGAAACGCGGGAGAGCATCGCGGACATGCTCGGATGCCGGTCGTCCGTCGGCGCGTTTTACGCCTTCGCGACGGCGCTCTGTCTTGCGCCGGCGGTCCTGAAAAGGAGAAAAGACAGGTAAATTATACCGTTTTAAGATCCGGGTACGCGGCGTCGGTAAGTTCGCGTATCCGGTCTTTTTTTTCGCCGAGTTCCAGCCAGCCGAACAGGGTTTCCATACCGCTGGCGCGGCTGTATTCGGCGACGGTCGCCGAGGGCGGCGCGTTCTTCAGATGGGTGCTGTTTCTGCCTCTGCGCCATATCTGTTCCTCTTCCGGAGTCAGAAGGGGAAGTATCGCGGCAACGGCTTCCGACTGAGCGCGTGCCGTAACGTATCGAAGCGCCTCGCGGTTGAGATCGGCGGACGACGCAAATCCCTTTTTTACAAGGCGTTCGCGCACCTCGAGCTCGATAACCGCGTCGCCCAGATACGCCAGCGCCGTAACGGCGTAATCGGGGCAGGAAGTCATTTTCCGGCGGCTCTCAGCGCACGTCTGATCACCGCTTCGATACCGTCCGCCATCAGGGTGAAGCCGAGGTCGTTGGGGTGTACTCCGTCCATCGTGCACTCGTCCTCCCACTTGCCGAGGAAGAAGGTCTCGCCGTCGATGTAATACACGTTTTTGTCGCCGTTTTCCCGGGCGAAGCGGAAGGTATCGATGATGACGTCCTTGCGCTCGATCGCCTGATGCGGGTTGGTCGCGACGTTCGGCCGGGATATGAGAATGATCGGGAGATCCGGCTGAGCCGCTCTGACGATTTCATACCCGCGTCTGTGGGTGTCGCGCAGATATTCGACCGTCGGGGCGTTGTGGTCGTAGTCGTAAACGAAGACCGACATGCAAAGGCCGGATATGTATTCCATCATCGGGATTTCCGCCTTCGCGTTGCCCGAAAAGCCGAGGTTGATCACGTCGGCGCCAAGGCGGCGGGAGAGCATGTTGGTGTATATCAGGCCCGGCCTCGTGGCGGCCGTTCCGTGGACGATGGACGAGCCGTAAACGACGACCGGCGGCATTTCGCGGTAGGGCTTGCCGTGCCCGAGAGACGCGCCCGGTTCTATCCCGACGTACAGTTCGGAAACGACCGAGTGTACCGGGAAATTGATCGTCAGCCGGCGGGTGCGGCTGTCGGGGAAGCGGATGATCTGTTCGTATCCGCCGTCCATTTTGTACGGAGGCATGAACGCCTTGATATATCTCGAATCGGTATCGGTGTCCTCGTAAAGGTCGAATCCCGCCGAGCTTGCCAGCGTGATGTGGGAATTGCGTCCCACGACCGGCTCGACCGCCTTTATCAGCACGTATTTCGAGTTCGTCGAGAACCTGACTCTTCCTCCGGCGCTCTCTTTCGCCAGGCGGGCGACGCGCTCGCTCGCCGCGCTGGCGACGTCGGGGGGCAGGCGGCGGAATATCGCTTCGCCGCGCGGATTGTAAAAGTTGTAAAGATCGAATACCTCCTCGCGCACGCTGTGAAGGACGGCGTCCTCCGCGTCGGGAAAAACGGTCTCGATCACCATATTCTTATCGTTTTCGATATATTCGCTTTTTTTCGTTTCGTCGCTCATCTTTTCCGCCTCCTTATATTCCGCTTTCCGGGATTGTCCCGTGCCGCAGCGCCCTCGTAAGTATCCTTCCGATGCAGTCTGCCATCTTCATAAATCCGATATCGTTCGGATGCGTTCCGTCGGTCGAGCAGCTGTCTTCCTCCTCGCCGCGGCATATTCCGTCGCCGTCGATGTACCAGACCCGCCGGTCTCCCTGCGCGCGGGCGTATCTGAAGGTGTCCTCGATGACGGCGCGGCGGTCGCAGCTCTCCTCCGGGCTGAAAATGAAATCGGGTCGGGAAAGAAGTATTATCGGGATATCGGGGTTTGCCTCTCTCACCGTGCGGTAGAGATTGCAGTGCGTTTTTTCAAGGTGCGCGGCGGAGGGAGCGTTGTGGTCGTAGTCGGCGACGAAAGCCGACATTTTTATATGCGCCATATAGTCGACGATCGGCTGTTCTCCGAGAGCGTTGCCGGAAAAACCGAGGTTGACGAAGTCGATATTCAGTTTTCTCGAGATGATCGCCTGATAGGCGAGTCCGGGTCTCGAGGCGCAGGCGCCCTGAGTGATGGACGAACCGTAATAGACGACGGGCGGTATATCGGTATAACGGGCTCCGCCTCCGAGCGAGGCTCCCGCGTCGATCCCGATTTCGAGCCGGTCGACCGGGGAATAAAGGGGAAAGTTCAGAGTGTAGAAGCGCGTGCCCGTGCCTTTTGTTTTCGCGACCATCTCAAATCCGCGGTCGATCTTCACGTCGGGCTTGAAAACGCTCCGGAAGACGCTTCCGGACGGGGTGTCGAGGTAAACGTCGAAGGAGGAGCTCCCGGTCATCGGCATGTGCACGAATTTCGTGACGTAGGGCATCGAAACCCGCACGCCGATTCTCGTCGAATCGGTCGAAAAACGGACTCTTCCGCCGGCGGTGTGGAAATTGTTGCGCTTTACTCCGGCGTTGGTCGCCGCGGCAACCTCCTCCGGCATACGGCGGAAGGGGTTGGCGGCGTAAAAGCCGTAAAGATCGAACGGCGCCATTGTCGCGTCGAACCAGACCATACCGTTCGGGTCGGCGCTCGCGGCGTTCATTTTCGGGTCGAGTTCTCTGGTAACGTCTGTCATTGTTTCCTCCGGAGGTATTACGGCGAGCCGGTCACGGCGCCGCCGTTTTCTTTTTCGTTGTTTATTTGTTCCGACTGATCGGCTTTCTTTTTCACCGACTGAACGTTCAGCGCTCCCGCGGATCTCGCGGCTGCGATCTCTCCGTCGAAGCCTTCCTCGTCGCCGCATCCCACGATTACTCGGAGTCCGTAAAGCCCCGTAATTTCGGATATGCGCTCGGTGCGGTCCCTGATCACCGTTTCCGGCGTCATCAGCGAAGGAATTTCGAGGGACGTCAGGTCAACGGCGAGGAATCCGCAGTCGAATCCGAGGGAGTTTATCGCCGAGCGGGCGTCGGGCGAGTCGTAAAAATCAAGTCCGAGCGCAAGTCCCACCGACACGGCGCCGCCGGTGCGTTCGCCGATTTCTCTTATGAAAGAGACCGCTTCGGAAAGGCTTCTTTCGTCCTCGCCGACACCGGTTATCACTATCTCGTCGAAGCCGGCTTCGGCGAGCTCGCATACGAGCGAAATCTCGTATTCCTTCATTATCAGGCGGGAGGAAATGATCTCCTTGGCGTAGGAAGTTTCGAACACCCCGCTCAGATAGCGGTATTCGTTTTTAAGCGCCGCCGTCAGGGTGGAAAGTTCCGGACCGTCGATGATGTCGAAGGATTTCGACGCCGAGACGGGAGAACGGTAGAGAAGCCGCATCCCGGTTCCGGTCTTCACGCCGCCGTCGGAGGTCTCGGAGGGATCCTCTTCGCCCGCGGGCGTGCGAAGCAGAAGCGATACCGCGCCGTCCGGCTCGGGATCGGGTCCGCGGTATCCGGAATCGGGCGTCATATACGCCGCGTGGTCCAGATATCTTGCCGTCACGAAGGGGACGGCGTCCTTTCTGAAACGGCCCGCCGGCGGGGGAGACGTCTTTACCGTTCCCTCCTCCGAACTGCCGTCGGGATCGGCGGCAGCCCTGCCCAGGCTGAGCCCGATGACTATGGCCGTTATAAACAGGAGCGACGCGCAGATCAGGAATATGACAAGCGCCCGGACGCCCCAGTTGGCGGTTTTCTGACGCCTCCGTCTCTGCAGACGGCGGCGCGAATATGATCTCATGCTCATCTGATCGCAGTCACGTCAAGACTTTTTCCGTATTCGGTGAATTCAAAGGTCATCGCCTTCCGGAATTCCTCGAGTCTGACGTTGAATTCCGAACCGATAACGTCGGAGGCGAGGGAATCGAAGTTGCGCAGTATCCACTCCGGCTCTTTTTCAAGACGGATTATTACGTAATAGCCGTCGGAGGTTTCGATGACGTCGCTGACCTCTCCCGGCTGGAGGGCGAAGGCGGCGTTTTCGTATTTGTCGCCGTAATCCGAGCTGTAGCGGGCGAAATAGGCGCCGTGGGTCGTAGTCATTGTGTAGTCGGCGCAGTGGTACTGCGCTTTGAGAAGGACTATTTCGAGCTCCCTGTCGGAGCTGGCGAGCAGCTTTTCCCGCACCTCGGCGGCAAGGGCTTTGTTTTCCGGAGTGACTCCCTCGAAAAAGACGTGATTGGTGCGTATGAGTTTGTCGGAATCGAGGGCTTCCTTCAGTTCCTCCTCGGTGGACGGAAGCTCTCCCAAATCGTTCTTGAGAATGTAAAGCAGCTCGGACGCGCATTCCTCGGCGGCTGTGTAAAAACGGAATACCCTGTCGGTCATATGGTTCTTTTCAAGCTCTTCGAGATATTTTTTCTTTCCTCCGAGTTCGGTTGCCGTTTCGTTTACGAACTCCGCCACCTTGTCGGTGATCTGCTTTTCCGAGAACATCGCCTCCGCGCCGCCGTAATAGTAAAAGTCGGCCATCTCCCAGACGGCGTGGTCGCTGTTGAGCACCGTCCCGAGAACGTTTTCCTCCAGCTCGCGCTTTCTCTCTTCGGCGTCCTCGCCGGAAAACAGATCCTCTCCGTATTTTTCCTTCATATCGTCGACGCAGTTGAGGACGATGAAGCGGTACTCGTCGTAAAGGATTTCCTGCTTTCCGATCCGTCCGACGACGGCCGATTCTTCTTCCGTCGGTTTGATCGGACGCACGTTCGCCGTGCATCCGCAAAAGAGCAGGAGCGCGGCTGCCGCCGCCGAGGTTATACGTGTCAGGAAGCGGGCTCCGGTGCGCGCTCCGCCGCGATTTCGTCTTTTCGTCATTTCATATCTCCGTTACGCCGCTCCCCGGCGGCGCAAAACGATAAACTTATACATAATATATCATATCACAAGAATGTGTACGGAATGTGAATACCGGGCATTTTCGTGCCCGGCATACCTTATTTTTGAAAAAAATGTTTATTTTTATTTGAAAATGTGATATACTTTATAAGGCAATATCATATTAAAATCGGGAAGCAGCGCCTGCCCCGGAACGGACCCCCGAAATGGAAAAATACAGCATACCGCTTCAGTCGCTTATAAACGAGTTCAATCTCAACGTCATATATCTTCCTGACGACCCCGAGCGTTTCCTGGTCTCGACCACCGAACTTGACCGTCCGGGACTTGCTCTCGCGGGGTTTTTCAGAATATTCGATTCGGAGAGGATACAGCTGATCGGCAACGCCGAAAGGACCTATCTTGAGGATCTCGACGCCGCCGAGCGCAGGGAGAAGATTTTCGAATTCGTCCGTCACATGCCGGTTGCCGTCATTATGACGGCGGGGCACGCGCCCTTCCCGGAGACCGAGGAGGCGTGCAGGTACTACAAGGTGCCGCTGCTTTCGTCCGACGAACAGACCACATCCCTTATGTCGGCCATGTTCGCATCCCTCAACGTTTCTCTCGCGCCCCGCATCACCCGGCACGGAGTACTCGTCGAGGTCTACGGCGAAGGCGTGCTGATACTCGGAGACAGCGGTATCGGAAAGAGCGAAACGGCGATCGAACTGGTAAAGCGCGGACACCGGCTGATTGCGGACGACGCGGTCGAGATAAAAAAGGTTTCGGCAAAATCCCTCGTCGGCTCGGCGCCCGAACTGATCCGTCACTACGTTGAGCTGCGCGGGATAGGGATCGTCGACGTCAGCCGCATATTCGGCATGGGCGCCGTCAAGGACACCGAGAAGATAGACATGGTCATTCAGCTTGAAAACTGGGTGGAGGGCAAGATGTACGACCGCATGGGTCTGGACGAGGAAAAAATCGACATCCTCGGAATCAGTCTGCCCTCGCTGACCGTCCCGGTAAAACCCGGGCGCAACCTTGCCGTGATTATCGAGATAGCGGCGATGAACAACCGCCAGAAAAAGATGGGATACAACACCGCCGAGGAATTCAGCAAACGGCTGATGGAGATCAACGGGATTCCGGCGAAATGAGAGCTTTCCGTCTGATCTTTTCCCGTGACGTCCGGGCAAGCGTCGTCCGGGTCGCGGAATGCGAGCCGGACACAGGCGCCGTCGGACGCGCCTTCGGCGACGAATACCTTGAATCGCTTATGAAAAACGAACCGCGCTCGAGAGCGGAATCCCTCTGCGGGGCGCTTCTTCTCCTCTCGCTGACGGAAGAGTTCGGGCTGCCGCCCGGAACAATCGTCAGGGGAGAATCCGGGAAGCCCCGGTTCGAAGACGCGGGAATGCCCGGTTTTTCGATATCGCACGACGGCGGACTCGTCCTTGTCGCCGTAAATCTTAAAGGAAACGCGGGCGCCGACGTGACCCTCTGCGGAAGGATCCGCCCGGAAAACGCGGAAAAAATGGCCGCGCGCTGTTTTTCGCCGGAGGAGGCGCGTCTGATCGCGTCGACTCCCGCTGAAGAAAAAGCGGAACTCTTTTCCGTCCTGTGGGCGGACAGGGAGGCGGCGTCGAAATATTTCGGGGGAAGACTTGCCGAGGGATTCGGAAAACCTCTTCCCGATAATCTGATCTACAGGAGATTCGGCATCATCGATGGAGACACCGCCGCCTGCGCGACGGTCTGCCTGCCGCCGGCCCCGCCGGAACGCGCGGCACCTTGACCGCTTTGCCGCCCGGCGAGGAATGAAACAGCAAAATGGAAGAACGCAGAAAAAAAACCGGAAAAAAAGCCCAGAAAATCATAGTTCTGACGCTCATAATACTGACTTCGCTGCTTCTGCTGGCGATGCTCGCCGGAATGATCGGGGTCGGATACTTTCTGGGAAAGATCGAAAGGATTCCGGATGACATAGAAACCATTCCGCCCGGCAGCGATCTGTTCGAAACCGATCTGCCGTTCACGACCCCGGAGCCCGTGACCGGGACCGGACCTGAAGAAAGCACCCCGGACGCGACCGGACCGGATCCCGTGACGGCTGAACCGACCGGCGAGCCCGGCCCGGTCACCTCAGACGGACCCGCGCCGGTCACCTCAGACGATCCTGCGCCGGTCACCGCCGGAGAGCCGGTCACGGAGCCCGAGGCGACGGATCCTCCCGTTACGAATTACGTGGAGCCCGGATCTACGGGGTTTCTGGGCAACGTCAGGCCGTCCGACATAAAGTGGAGTTCGGCGCCCGAGCTGAACGACGGAAAGCTGTTCAAGATACTCATAGTCGGTCAGGACGCCGGGGAGCCGGGATTCAGGACCAGGACCGACACCATGATCCTGATGACGATCAACGGAACGACCGGTCAGATCACGATGACGTCCTTCCTTCGCGACATGTACGTGCAGATCCCCGGCGGCTATCGGCCCAACCGTCTTAACGTTCCGTATATCTACGGAGGTCTGCCGCTGCTTTATTCGACGCTGCTCGAGAATTTCGGCGTTCACGTCGACGGCGCGGTAGTGGTCGATTTCGCCGCGTTCAAGTATATCATCGAGCTTGTCGGAGGGGTCGATATCTACCTGACGCAGGCCGAGGTCGACAACATCAGGGAGGAGTACACCTGGGAGAAAAAGGTCGGGATCAACCACCTCGACGGAGACGAGGCCCTCGCCTACGCCCGCATCAGGGTGATTGACAGCGACTTCGGACGCACCTCGAGACAACGGACGGTCGTAACCGCTCTGTACGACAAGATCAAAGGAAAGAGCTTTTCCGAGCTCGTTTCGCTCGTGAACAGCGTGCTCCCTTACGTAAAGACTGATATGTCGAACTCCGAGATCATATCCGCCGTCACGAAATATTACAGGTTCGTCGGAAATCCGATCGAGATGCACTCTATCCCCGTGGACGGAGCGTTCAGCTACGCATACGTGGAGGGAATGGCGGTCATCCTCCCCAATTTTGAAAAGAACCGCGCCGCTCTCTCACGCTATCTCGGATTAAACTGACAAAGGAGCGCCGGATGCCCAAAAAATCTGAGTATACCAGAAAAAAGACCGTGCTTCCGGCAATTGCCGCGACTGTCGGAGCCGCGG
>CACZSP010000316.1 GCA_902783905.1 uncultured Ruminococcus sp. | reverse complement strand
GAGGTCCTCATCGCCTCCTCGGTCATCGCGATATAACCGCCGGATTCGATCCTTCCGGTCACTTCAAGCGTGCTGTCTCCCGAAAGAAGAGGAAGGGAGAGAAGCAGTCCGGTTATATACTGCGACGACACGTCGCCGCGGATCGAATAGTTTCCGGGGCGCAGTTTTCCCGAAACGAAAAGTCTGTTTCCGTCACGCGAAAAAACCATTCCGCGTGATGCGAGAAGAGATTCGAAGGGTTCGAGAGGGCGTGACGGGAGCCGGCCGCGCATGACAAAGACGGCGCCGGTCCCGAGCGCTCCCGCAAGCGGGATGAGAAAGCGCAGAGTAGATCCGCTTTCTCCGCAGTCGCAGACGGCGGGAACGGCGGCCGGAGTCCTTCCGGAAGCAGTAAAGCAGCCGTCACGCCAGGTCACCGGCATACCGAGCGCCGAAAGGCAGGACGCCGTTGCCAGCACGTCGTCCGACGGGCAGGGGCATCCGACGCGGCAGACGCCGTCGGAAAGGGCGGCAAGTATCAGAAGTCTGTGCGCGGCTGATTTGGAGGGAGGCGCCGTGACGGTCCCGTATCTTTCTCCCGCCTTTACTTCTGCCTGTTCCATCCCGACGTCCTTCCGGCTGATATCCATTTTCCGACCGATGCGGGGTCGATCCCGCGTATTGCGCACTTTCCGGCCTTTTCGGGGACGATAAGCTTCAGTTCCCCGCCGATGTTTTTCTTGTCGGACAGTACGGCCGAGCGCATTTCGGGGACCCGGAAGGGAATGACGCGGGGCAGATTGTATTTTTCAAGCGCCGACAGAAGAAGTTCGAGTGACGCGCCGTCGCATATCCCGAATTTCACCGCAGCGCGGGTGACCGTCGCCATTCCGGCGGCGACCCCTTCGCCGTGGGAGATCGAATAACCGCTGAGCAACTCGGCGGCGTGTCCGAAGGTATGCCCGAAATTGAGCAGCATTCTGCACCCGACGTCGAATTCGTCCTTTTCCACTACGTCCTTTTTCATCCTTACGCAGAAGGAGATCACTTCCTCCGGCGCCTCGGATACCGGACGTGCAATAAGTTTTCTGAGAAAGTCCTCCGAACCGATCATGCCGTACTTTATCACTTCGGCGCATCCGCTGCGGTACTGGGCGTCGGGGAGAGTGTCGAGCGTCGAGGTGTCGCAGAGTACGAGGGAGGGGCGGTGAAAAGCGCCGGCGAGATTTTTGCCGGCGGGCAGATCGACTCCGGTCTTTCCTCCGACCGAGGAATCGACGGCCGCAAGAAGGGTCGTCGGTATCTGGACGCAGCGCACTCCTCTCAGATATACGGCGGAGGCGAATCCGGCGAGATCTCCGGTGACTCCGCCGCCGAGGGCGACGATCACGTCCGAGCGGGTCAGCTTTTCCGCCGCAGCGGCGTCGAGGATCCGTCCGAAGGTTTCGAGGGTCTTGCTCTTTTCACCTGCTTCGAAAACGAAAGACAGGGTCTTCATTCCGGTTTCACGGAAGAGCTTTTCAGCCTTTTTTCCGTAAAGCGGCCAGACGTTGGAATCGGAAACCACAAGCGCTTTCCGGGCTCCGCCGACGGCGCCGAGAAACTGTCCCGCGTCGTCGAGCAGACCTCTTCCGACGGCGACGTCGTATCCCTTTCCGCCTCCGACTCTGATGACTTCGGTCATCTGTCGGCCTCTTCTTTTTTCGCTTTGCCTTCGGCGATCAGACGGCGCAGTTCCTCTCTGTCGCCCGCCTTCAGGGCGTCGCGGTAGGCGGAAAGATTGTCTATAAGGCAGTCTATTTCGTTTATGAGATTGTCCGAGTTGTCGAGAAACAGCTCGCTCCACATATCGGGATTCATATAGGCGACGCGGGTCATGTCGCGGTAGCTCCCGGCAGAGTAGCCCTTACGGTCGGCCGACGTCGGGCTTTTTATATACGCGCTGGAAACGACGTGAGCGAGCGCCGAGGTAAAGGCGATCATGCGGTCGTGACGGGCGGCGTCCGAGACGGTTATGCTTCCGAAGCCGGCGGGGGCGAGCAGTTCCTTCGCCCTGCCGAGAAGCGCGATGTCGCCGAAATCGGGCGGAACTATCACCATCGGGGCTCCCGAAAAAAGGTTCGCTCTCGAATACTTGAAGCCCGAGTACTGCGTTCCCGCCATCGGATGTCCTCCGAGGTAGGTAAAACCGTATTCCTTCGCGGCGCGGAAGCCGGTTTCGGTTATAAGTCTTTTCGTTCCGCAGCAGTCGATGACGAGCGGACGGGAGCCGAAAAGCGGCGCTTTTTCTTCGATGAAAGCCGCGGCGGCGCCCCGGTAGAGACAGACGAGGATGAGATCGCACGAGGGAATATCCGCGTCGGTGAGAGGACGGCTGACGGCGCCCGAAAGAGATGCGAATCCGAAGGTCCTTTCGTCCCGGTCAAGCCCCAGTACGGTCCATCCGGCGGCCGAATACGCCTTTGCGAAGGACCCTCCGATAAGTCCGAGCCCGACTATTCCGACGGTCATTTTACCGCCTCGCGGACGGCGCCGATCTTCGCGGCAAGCCGCGCGTATTCCTCCGGGCGGAGCGACTGGGCGCCGTCGCAGAGAGCGTGAAGCGGGTCGTTGTGCACCTCGATGATGAGTCCGTCGGCGCCGCAGGCCGCGGCCGCAACTGCCATGGGCGGTACCATTCTGGATATGCCGGTGGCGTGGCTCGGATCGACGATGACCGGCAGATGAGTCAGCTCGTGAAGCATCGGGACGGCAGAAAGATCGAGTGTGTTGCGCAGATAGTCGCTGTATGTCCTGATCCCGCGTTCGCAGAGGATGACCTTTTCGTTGCCGCCCGCCATTATGTATTCGGCGCTCATCAGCAGTTCCTTGAGAGTCGCCGCAAGTCCTCTTTTGAGCAGTATCGGCTTGTTTGTCTTTCCGACCTCCCGGAGAAGGTCGAAGTTCTGCATGTTTCTCGCGCCTATCTGGAGGACGTCGACGTCGGCGAAAAGATCGAGATCGGTCGCGCTCATTATTTCGGTGACGATCGGGAGACCTGTCTCGGCGCGCGCCGCCTTGAGCAGCTCG
>CACZSP010000315.1 GCA_902783905.1 uncultured Ruminococcus sp. | reverse complement strand
GTAATCCTGTTAACCCCAAGATTGCAAAAACCGCAAAAAAACAGCAATGCTTGACCTGGTCGAGTTTACAAATCGTAATCTGCAGTTTACTGAGTGTAATCTTTTCTGGATTTCTACCCTTCCCTTGCACAGCAGTATGACGCGTGCCGTGTTTTCTCAAAAACAATACCATAAAAGTCATAATTATTTTTACAATTGTATTGACAAAACGTGGAAACGCTTTTATAATGAGTGTTGCAATCTAAGTTCCGCCCGACCAACCGGCATTGGTGCGGGTCGTCTCTGGACATTTTTTCACAAAACGATGAAAGTGAGGTTATATTCATGAAGAAGATAATCAGTTTCTCTCTCGCAATTCTCATGATCGCCGTCCTGATGGCACCTGTGCTCGCTGCATCCTCCAAGATCGGTTCCAAAGTCGCGAACCCGACTGCCACCGTCAAGGGAAAGTCCTCCAAGGGTGTGAAGATCGACGGTGCGATCGGAGAGTACGAGTATGAAGAGATCCCGTATACGGTCGACAACCTTCGTTATGAAGGAAAGGACGACGCTTACCTGGCGCAGATCATGAAGTACAGCATGAAAATGTACGCTTGCTGGGACAGCGCAAAACTCTATCTCGCCGTTGTGGTCGATACTCCGAGTTTTGTCCAGACACAGGAAGCCGCCAAGATGTACCACGAGGAGTGCATTCAGGTCGCCTGCGCCAAGGTTGATGAAAAGGGCGCCGAAACCAGAAACGAGCTGGGATTCTCCAAAAACTCGAGCACTGGCGCGCTGATGTTCAACGCATGGTCTTCCGTGTATGACTTCAAATGGACTCCGAAGACCGACGGTTCCGAATTCCAGGTCGTCACCAAGAGCGGCAAGACTACTTATGAGATGGCGATTCCCTGCGGAGCATTCGGTTCCGCTTCCTTCAAACAGGGTGACAGGATCGGTCTGAATGTCTGCATCTGTGTCGGCTCCGATAAAGTAGGCGACAAGAAGAACGGCCAGATCGAATACTCTATCGGCACCGGCGACGGCAAGGATGCCACAAAGTACGCGAAGATCACACTAGGCGAGGCAATCGCAGTGCCAGTCGCTACGACCACCGCCGCTACCACCAAAGCTGCTGCGACTTCCGCCGCAAAAGCTGCAACCACCGCTGCGAAGACCGCTGATGCTTCCGTCATCATCGCGGCTGTCGCCGTTGTCGCTCTCGCGGGCATCACCGTCTGCAAGAAGAAACACTGATCCCGTAGATATTGATTATATAATAAAGGGGCGTGCGTGCCGGCGTACGTCCTTTTTATCGTTATCGCATATGGCGTACCTCGGCGGGGATATGCGTACTCTGGAGTACGCCCGTCTGAGGCCGGAACTGGACAGGGCGGGATTCATCCTGGAAGATAAATGAGAGACCGTGCCGCGAAAAACTCCGACATACGGTCTTACGGCAGCATGACCATACGAAAAGGAAACTGTCAAACGTACACCAAGCCGAACCGGAAGGGCGCCATTACCGTAATCGACCGGGAAGCTGAAGAAACGACCAAAAGGATGGAGCGGAATCCATCCTTTTTACGTTCTTTCGTTATCCCGGATCTATACGGAAAAATACCGTTTCGATCTCATCCCGGCTCTCCCGCGAGCCATTTGCGGCGAACTTCTTCGTACACCTCGTCGCCGACCTCCGTTGCGTTCCATTGCGCGGCGACGGATGAAACGTATTGATCGCCAGCCGCTTCCTTGAAGGAGCAGAAGGTATCGCCGCGGAAGCGATCCCGTTCCTCCGGTTTGCGGAGATCGGGGATCTCAAGAGTCTTGCCTCCCTCCACGATCGAACGGTAAGCGATGATCCCGGGGATACACATGTCCACCGCCTCGTACACGTCCACCGCCTCTTTCTTTGCGTCCTCGTCGCCGAGGATGGAACGGATGAAGTAATACGTCGTGAAGAAGTCGCTTCCGCCGTGTCCGGTGCCCGCAGCGCCCTCGAGCGCAAAGGCGGGAGCATATTTTTCATGCTTGCCCACGCCGTTACCGCCTGTTTCGCGCCAGACGTGGAGCTGACCGTCCCACCGATCCGTTTCCATCGAGCCGCGCGTCCCGTAGAACTGGTAATTGACCGACGACGGTTCGCGCTTCAATCCGCCGTGGATACTCTTCACGACCGCGCCGTTCTCCAGCGTCACCATCTCTACGGCTATCGAGCCGCTTCGCGCGCCGAGCTTTTTCATGTAGTCCGCCTGCTGCCCTTCCAGTCCGACGACCTTGATCGGTCTGAGCCCGGTCGTGTGCAGCATCGGGCCGAGAGAATGGGTGCAGTAATAGGTCGAGAATTTGCGGTTGCGCCAATGATCCCGTTCACCATAGGTGATCGACGGCCAGATCGCCGCGCAGTCGTGGACGTATTCGCCCTCAGCGTATATCAGTTCCCCGATGTCGCCTCTTTGATACAACCGCCGCATTTCCGCCGTCGTGTTGAAGAAACAGTAATTCTCCGCATACTGATACACAAGCCCGCTCTTCTCGACCGCCTCAATGAGAGATACCGCTTCCGCGAGATTGGCGCAGGTGAGCACCTCGCTCATGACGTGACGCCCGCTTTCCAACAGGGGGACAGCATATTTCGCGTGCTCGTGCGCGTAGTTCGCAAGGACGACCGCGTCCATGTCGCAGGAAAAGAAGTCGTCGAAGCTCTCGAACAGCGAGACTTTCAGTCCGGCGTCTTCCGCCGTCTTTCCCGCTTTGTCGAGGATAGGACGGTATTTGTCGCAGATCGCGGTGATTTCGGCGTCAGGGCTGCGGAGAAGTTCACGGATCATCGTCATGCCCCGGTGCGCTCCGAATACCCCGATTTTCAGTTTTGCCATAGTTAAAACCTCCGTTTTCGGTCGGAACGGCGCAATTCCGAACTGACTCCCGCGCCGCTCTTGCCGGTATTATTCAGGGATCATGCCTGCACTATTATAGCGAAAAACGGAGAGTCAGTCAAGGGATTCTCTCAAAAACAGTCCGCTTTGAGACGAGATCGTTCCCGTATTCCGAAACTCATCAGACAACACATATCAGTTCAGTGATATGATAATTGGGACCGACTGTTGCAATCTTCCATGTTGACAACTCAAAAGGACAGGGCGGTAAAGGCCGCAGAAAGGTTTTTTCCTCTTCAAATTCGCTTG
>CACZSP010000314.1 GCA_902783905.1 uncultured Ruminococcus sp. | reverse complement strand
GCCGTACTTTTCGCACATCGACCCGACTTTTTTCGTCTCGGCGATTCCGCCGACCGTCATAACGTCGGGATGGACGGTCGATACGCCCGCCTTCATCACCTTTTCGAAATTATTGGAGAGATATATATCCTCTCCGGTACAAAGCGGAACTCGCGAACACGACGAAAATTTCCGCAAATCCCGAGTATCGGTCCAGGGGCAGAGGTCCTCCATCCAGGCGATATTGTACTTTTCGGCGCGCGATGCAAAGCGGATCGCGTCCTCTATCGCAACGTGACCGAAATGATCGATCGCGATCGGGATCTCGTATCCCGTCACCTTTCTGACGTCGGCAAGATACTCTTCGAGAAAGTCGAGTCCCTTTTCGGTGACGTGGATCCCGGTCGCGTAATGAGGCACGGTGAAGACTTCGTAGTTTTTACCGAACATCAGCGAACGGTCGATCGATCCCGCCTGATGGCAGATCGCCTTCATCGAATATCTTTTCAGTTCGTCGATCATACCGGCCGGAGCGTTCAGCGCTCCGGGGACGTCGTACAGAAGCTCGATGCCGAGATCCATTTTAAGGAAGGTAAAACCGGCATCCATACGCTTTTTGAGTGCCCTGCCCATATCGGCGCCGGTGTGTTTCCCCTCGACGTCGGTATCGCAGTAGACTCTGACGGAATCCCGGTATCTGCCGCCGAGAAGCTGGCAGACCGGAACACGGTAGAATTTCCCGGCTATATCCCACAAAGCGATCTCGATACCCGAGACTCCTCCGCCCTGTCTCGAATGTCCACCGAACTGCTTTATCCTTGAAAAAATCTTTTCGACGTTCAGCGGGTTTTCACCGACTATCCTGCTCTTGAGCATCAGCGCGTAGGTCGCGCTCGAAGCGTCCCGCACCTCGCCGTATCCGACGATACGCGGATCGTTCGTGAACAGCTTGAGCAGGATCATGTTTTTGGGCAGGCCGCCTATTTCGGCAACTCTGAGATCGGTGATTTTCAGTTCGTCAGCGTTCATTTAACCACGTCCTTTTTTACCGTTTTTCCGCCCGAGGAGAGCGGACAGAGTCTGTTTTCGTAAAGCCGTCCGGTCGTGAAATAATTGTATGAGCGGCATCCTCCCGCGCAGACGTCTCCGTGAGGGCAGACGGCGCAGGCGCCGGTCAGCATTGAAGGAAGGAAACGGCGGTTGTAGGCGAAAGCGTCCGGATCCGTCCAGATATCCTTCAGCGTCCGCTCACGGAGGTTCCCCTCGATGAAGCGTTCGTCGTACATCGACTCGCAACCGCGAACGTTGCCGACGCTGTCGATACCGACCGAAACGAGTCCGGCTCCGCAGCCGTCGAAGAAACAGCCGCGAGCGCCCCTGATGTTTCCCTCTTCGGGAGTGTAATATCCGATATTGTCGGCGACACCGACCGCAAAAGGCGCCTTTCGCTGCAGGGAAGCGACGAATCTCAGCACCTCCGACGCGTCGAAGGAGACGTCTATCCCGTTTTCGCGGGCGTTGCCCATCGGTGAGCACGCCTGAAGCTGCCATGCAAATATAGGATAGCGCGCGAGGGTATGATAAAACTCGCCGAGAAGCGGCGCGTTGTCCGCGCGCAATGCAGTGATGACGGACACCGGTATGCCGGCTTTGCAAAGCACGCGGATCGCTTCGGTCGCCCGTCGGTAGCTTCCGTTCTGCCTTGACGCGTCGTGAACGCGTTCGGGACCGTCGAGAGAGACGGCGACCGATTCTATACCGGCTTTTTTCAGTTCCGATATTATTTCCCCCGTCATCCGGAAGCCGTTTGTTATCACGCAGACGGCGACTCCAAGGCGGGTCAGCTCTCCGGCGACGGCGCTCCAGTCGTCGCGCATGAAAACCTCTCCCCCTATGAGCGACACACGCCTGCAACCGAGAGAGGCGAGCTGCCGTGCGACGTTTATGCATTCGTCGGTTGTCAGCTCGCCTTCCCTCGCCCGTCCTCCCCGGGACCCGCAGTACCTGCACTGAAAGCAGCAGGCAAGAGTTATTTCCCAGACGGCGCTTCTGAGCCTGTAGGGAAACGTTGAATAATCAGACATTTTCAGCGTCGACAAAGCGCGAACCGCATTCGGAGCAGAATTTTGACGTTTTAAGATTCGAAGCACCGCAATACGGGCAGAGCTTTGAATCCTCTTTCAGAAACACGTAACCGCACTCGGTGCAGAATTTTGCTTTTTTGTACGCCGGTGTACCGCATGTCGGACAGTATTTGGAATAGACGTCCTGCTGCGGCGGAGTATAGGCTCCGGCCGGGGGTCCCTGCCTGCCCGAAAAGAACTCCGGCCCCGCGTAGACGCACATAAACGTCTGCGGAGGGGGACCCGGATAGGGCGCGAAGCCGCCCTTCGGCGGTTCTGGTGAATCTTTTTTCTCTTCGACGGGCCCGTTTTCCTGCTTTTCGGCGTTTTCGGAAGACGTAATATCGCTGTTCTGTACCGGGGGCGCTTCCTCAGGTTCGGAATCCGGTGCGGATCTCACGCCGAAAAACTCCGGCCCCGCGTAAACGTCCTCGGTGACCGGAGCAGAATCGTTTTTCTCAGCCTTGCAGAACGGGTACTTACGTTCTTTTTTCATTCCGGCTTATTTCTTGAAAAGTCCGCCCAGACTTTCTGCAATTCCGGAAATCTTGTCGAGTCCCAGCTTTGCCTTGACTCCTTCGACGATCTTCGAGATGACGTCCGAAGGGATGGCGTTGCCGAGGATCTTCTTTACGAAGGATTCGGGCGCTTTCTTGAAGCTGTTGAGAGCGGACTGGCTCTTGTTAACCGAATTGAATACTTTTTCGATCTGTTCCTTGATATCCATTTTATTTCTCCTTTATTCCTCGTCGCCGAACATCTCGGCGCGTTTTTCTTTAATCTGCTGCTCGAGCATCATTTCCTTGACCTTCATCAGACGGGCGCGGCTGCCGCGTTCGTCCTCGTCAAGTTTCATCGAAATGACCTTGATGGTCTCGAGATAGCGCGGCATCAGGATATACTCGAGCGCGTTGACCCTGCGGCGCGTGCGTTCGATTTCAGCGGCGAGCAGCTGAGAAGTCTTTTCAAGTTCGGCAAGCTTTATCAGATCCTTTGAAAGATCCGACAGCTCTTCGAGCGCACGGTCGAGTCCGGGCGGCGTGAATGCAAAGCCGTAGTTGATCCCGACCTCTATCCCCTCTCCTTCGAAGGAAGGAACGGTGACGCTCATAACGTTTCGCAGAGACACGTCCACCCCAGCCTCTCCCGATTGCGCGAGAAGAGCTTCCTCGATGATATGGGGATTTCCTGATGCGCCGGCGCCGGAAAAGGCGGCATAGTACGCTCTCAGGCGTTCCTCGACTGCCTGACGCATCTTTTTG
>CACZSP010000313.1 GCA_902783905.1 uncultured Ruminococcus sp. | reverse complement strand
CGAGACAGGAGATCTCATCGTTTACACCTCTGCCGACAGCGTATTTCAGATCGCCGCCCACGAGGACGCCGTGCCGGTGGACGAGCTTTACCGGTACTGCGAGATCGCGCGCGGCATGCTGTCGGGCGAGCACGGAGTCGGAAGGGTAATCGCCCGCCCCTTTGCCGGAGAGTGGCCCTATTTCCGCACCCCGCGGCGCCACGACTTTTCGCTAATTCCGCCGCGCGACACAATGCTCGACCGGATCTCGTCCGCGGGGCTTGACGTCGTCACCGTCGGCAAGATATACGACATTTTTGCCGGGAAGGGAATACCCGAAACCGAATGCCGCAGGACGTCGTCGAACGGCGACGGAATGCGGCTGACGCGCGAGCTGGCCGACAGGGATTTTCACGGTCTGTGCTTCGTTAATCTCGTGGATTTCGACTCCGCGTACGGACACCGCAACGACGTCGGCGGATACGCGGCGGCTCTGACCGCCTTCGACCGCTGGCTCGGCGATTTTCTTCCGGTCCTGCGGGACGGGGATCTGCTGATGATCACGGCGGATCACGGATGCGACCCGTCGACTCCATCCACCGATCACTCGCGCGAATATACGCCTCTGCTCATGTTCGGGAAGACGCTTCGGGCCGGGACCGATCTCGGAACGCGTCCGACCTTCGCCGATATTTCCGCCACCGTTCTCGATTATCTCGGCGTCACGCAGGGGGATACCGCCGGCACGAGTTTTCTGCGCGAGGCGGAAAACGGGATCTCGTCTCCCGACGCGGAAACGGTAAAGAAGCTTTCGTCGCTCGCGCTTGCGGCGCGCAACAGGTCATACTGCCCCTATTCCGGCTTTTCGGTGGGCGCCGCTCTGCTTTGCGCGGACGGAAGGATCTTTACCGGATGCAATATCGAAAATTCGGCGTTTTCTCCCGGAATATGCGCCGAGCGCGCGGCGATATCCGCCGCCGTCAGCGCCGGGGAAACTCATTTTTCCGCCATTGCCATAGCCGGAGGCAGACGCGGCCGTCCGCCGGTCTTCTGCTCGCCCTGCGGCGTGTGCCGGCAGACGCTTGCCGAATTCTGCACCGACGGATTCACCGTGATAATGGGCGACGGTGAAAAAACGACTGTCGAAAAGCTTTCGGGACTTCTGCCCTATGCGTTCAGAGATTTTTAAGGCGATAAGGAGCTTGTTATGCGAGCGGTTGACATCATCCGTAAAAAAAGAGACGGCGGAGTCCTGTCCGCCGAAGAAATAAGATGGTTCGTTTCGGGTATAACCGACGGAAGCATCCCCGATTATCAGATATCCGCCTTCTGCATGGCGGTGTATTTCAGGGGGATGACCTTTGACGAGACCGCCGAGCTGACCTTTGCGATCCGTGACTCGGGGGAGATAATGAAGCTTCCCGACATCGGCGGGCTGCGGGTCGACAAGCACTCGACGGGCGGAGTCGGAGACAAGACCAGTCTGATAATCGCGCCGGTCGTCGCCTCTCTCGGCGTCAAGGTCGCAAAGATGAGCGGCAGGGGCCTCGGACATACCGGCGGAACGGTCGACAAGCTCGAGTCGTTCGCCGGATTCCGCACCGATCTGTCGCGCGACGAATTCGTTTCGGCCGTCAGAAAAACCGGGATCGCCATCGTCGGACAGAGCGCAGATCTTGCGCCCGCCGACAAAAAGCTTTACGCCCTCAGAGACGTGACGTCGACCGTCGAAAGCATGCCTCTTATCGTTTCGTCGATCATGGGCAAAAAGCTTGCCGCGGACGACGACTGCATCCTGCTTGACGTCAAGACCGGCAGCGGTTCGTTTATGAAAACGAAAAAACGCAGCGCCGAGCTTGCGCGGATCATGGTCGATATCGCGAAAAGATCGGGCAAGCGCGCGAGGGCTCTCATCACCGATATGGACAAGCCGCTCGGCAACGCGATAGGCAACTCTCTCGAGGTGATAGAAGCGATCGAAACGCTCGGCGGAAAAGGCCCGGCAGATCTTACCGAAATATGCGTCGTCCTTGCTTCCGAGATGCTTTCGATGTCCGACCGCGGCACTCCGGACGAGTGCAGGCGGAAGGTGGAAAAGGTGATCTCCGACGGCAGCGCTCTTGCAACGCTCGCCGCAATGGTAAAAGAGCAGGGCGGAGATCCGCGATGGGTATACGATACATCTCTTTTCCCGAAAGCGAAGTATTCCGCTCCCGTCACGGCGGCGGAGGACGGTTTTATCGTTCGCACCGATACCGAGGGATACGGACGCGCCGCTCTCATTCTCGGGGCCGGACGCGCCGCGGCCGAGGATCCGGTGGATCACGCCGCCGGTATCATTCTGCATAAAAAGACCGGCGACCGGGTGTCGCCGGGCGACGTAATAGCGACACTTTACACCAACCGTCCCGAAACGCTCGAGGAGGCGTCAGCGGTCCTGACCGCGTCGACGGTGACAGGTCCGCGCAGACCGGCGTCGAAGCCGCTGGTCCTCGGCAGGATAGAATAGTTCGATGATCACCGCGCTGCTCACCGTCGCCTGGGCGATGATCTTCAGAAAAGCCGGAGAGCGCTGGTGGAAGGTCCTGATCCCGTTTTACGGACTATATACCGGGTTCAGGATCTCCGGCAGGCGCCGGTGGTTCCCCGTGATGCTTGTCTGCGGGGCGGTCTTTCTGCTGTTCCTCGCCGCGTTTTTATTATGTTTCGGTATCGTTACCGGGTTCATGGCGATCGGCGCCTACGCCGGAGGAATGACCTGGGACGAGTTTATCGGCGGCAGCACCGCAGCCGGCCTGCTCGCTTTCGGCTGGATGCTTGCGCTGTCGATCCTCGGGCTTTGCGGCCTGCTGGCCGCCTTTGCGGTAAGATCCTTCGCAATTTGCAGAAGGTTCGGTCGAACAAAATTCTTTTCCGTCCTTGCGGCGGTATTTCCAGTAATTTTGCTTCCGGTCGTCGCTTTCGGCGCCGACCGGTATGACTCCCCTGTCTGAAAGGAGAAAAGATGGAAGACAGCAGAAAGACGAAACTTACGATACTTCATTCCAACGATCTTCACGGAGATTTCCTTCCGAAAGACGCGGGAGGCAAAAGCACCGGCGGCCTTGCCCGCCTCTCCGGATACGTCGGCAAGGTCAGAGCCGAGGAAAAAAACGTTATATACGCCGTCGCCGGAGATATGTTCCGCGGATCGGTCATCGACTCCGAATACCACGGACTGTCGACCATAAATCTGATGAACAATCTGCGGCCCGACGTTGCCACAATAGGCAATCACGAGGTTGATTACGGCTTTGCGCACCTTCTTTTCCTTGAGAGATGCGCAAAATTCCCGATAATCAACGCAAACCTTTTCATAACGATGAACAACGCCCGCGTTTTCAGCCCCTACATCAATCTGGAAGTCGGCGGACTGCGCGTGCTTTTCATCGGCATTCTGACCGACGAGGTCCTTGCGTCTACCAAAAACGAAAAGCTTATCGGGTCCTTTATCGATCTCGAGGCGGCGGCTAAAGAGGTAGGCGTGATATGCGACAACTACCGCACGGTCAACACCGATATCACCGTCCTGCTGACTCATATCGGGATCGAAAACGATCTCAAACTCGCGTCGCTGCTCAATCCCGACTGGGGCGTCGATATGATAATCGGCGGTCATTCGCATACGTTTATGGACAAACCCGAATGGGTGAACGGCATCCCGGTCGTTCAGGCGGGCACCGGTACAGGTATCATTGGCAGGGCGGATATCGAATACGACAACGAAAAAAGAAAAATTACCGGCTTTTCCTGGTCCTGCCCGACGCTCGACGACGAGACCGCTCCGACGGATCCTTTGATGGCGGAGCTGATCGACAGCTACCGCGCCGAGACCGACAGCAAATACAAGCGCATCGTCACGAGATGGGCGCGGCGCCTTACGCATCCGTCCCGTGAGCAGGAGACCGAGATGGGCAACCTTTACGCCGAT
>CACZSP010000312.1 GCA_902783905.1 uncultured Ruminococcus sp. | reverse complement strand
TTGGGGAACGTATTCCTACCATTTCCAAACTTAACAGCATACTCGAATCGTGGTACATCAACAGAAACAAAAGGCAAAAAACAATAGACTGGAGATTCACCACGGAAAACGCCCGAATCAAGCTAAAACACCTATATCCGGAAATAAAGTTTTAGTGTTTACAAGGTACTACTACGGGTAACAATCATTGTCTTAAAAACACGATAAGCTGAATATCGTTTTTACCATACACATAAAAATGTGAAGAACCGATAAATTTTATATTATTTTACATTTTTAACTCATTTTTTCCAGCGCGGCGTTGAGAGCTTCGAGCGATTTGTCCAGACTGCGGAGCGAAGCTTTGATCGCCGTCGTCCAGCCGACCGAACGGCTCTTGACCTGATCCGAATAAAGCGTTCCGGGAGATTTGCCGTTGCCGTCGAACACCTTGGCGTAGATCCTTCCGAGGTCGTATACTATACCGCGCCGGAGGATATCGTAGGATTCCACGTCGTTTCCCCCGTCGGCGTAGCGGGTCTTGAGACTCAGTTCGAAAATCGCCGGAGTCACCTTTTCATAGCTGACGCGCGCAAGCGCTTCGAGAACGGCCGCCGACATCGAAGGATCGGGAGCGTTGACCGGGATGCAGTAAAGGGTGAACGGATTGCCGATGACCGTGAGGTAATCCTCCTGATCGGTATCGTATTTGGGTATCGGAAGAATGCCTATCTCGCATCTTTTATCCTTCAGATCGAAGATCGCGATGTCAGAGCGGTCGGTGATGAAAAGGCTCCTGCCCTCCGAGAAAATAGTCTTGTATCCGGATATGATCTCGGCGTCCTTAGAGTGGGCGTAGGCGTAGATCTTGTCGGTCAGAGCCTCGCACTTGGCTCCGGTGAAATCGTCGTCAAGCACGAGCTTTCCGTCCTTTATATCGGCGCAGAGGATGCCGCTTCCCGTCAGGAAGGCGTCCATGTGCAGCGCGTATATCGTCTGTCCGAATCTGTCGCCCGATGATATCTTGGAGTCGCCGTCCTCGTCCGAGTACACGCCGGTACTCAGTTCGATCATTTTGTCAAGCGTCCATTCTCCCTTTTCGACGAACGAGTAGGGATCGGCAAGCTTCAGGTCGGCGACCATGTCCTTGTTGTAGTACATGGCGTACATCATGTAAAGAAGGTTGGAGGAGACGTCTCCCGAAACGAAATAAAGCTTTCCGTTTACCGTCGCCGTTTCAAGGAGCGAATCCGGCCACCAGTCCTTTTCGAATTTGAGTTCGGGAAGATTCCTCATATTTCCGCACAGACCGTTGTATGCGCATATTCCCGCCGAAAGTGAATAGGTCGCCAGTATCGAATAGGGGTCGTCGCCGTTTACCGAGTTTACGACCGCGTTGAGGTAGTCCTGGGAGTATGACCAGCTGCCTTTCGTTCCGACGAACTCGAATTCGACGTTAAGATTCTCTGATACGTTGATATTGCGGCGGTATATGGCGTCGTTTACCGCCTCCCCCGTCTCGTCCTCGACGAAAAACTCGGGATTTTCGACGTCCTCCCAGTAGAGTATCTTTATCTTTTCTCCGCCGAAGTTGTACTGCTCCGGCGGGGCGGTGTCGATTTCCGCGGAAACGCCGGCGTCTCCCGTATTCCCGCCGTTTACCGTCGTATCCGCGAAAGGCGAATCGCCGGAAGATGCCGGAGCGGTATCCGCGGGGTTTTTACCCGCGCACGCGGCGAATGATATCATAAGGATCGCCGCAAGCAGCGCGCATATCAGTTTTTTCATCCGTAACGTACCTCCTTTACGGTCGCGCGTCAGGTTTCGGAAGAGTCCGCCCGGCGCGTTATGATCCCTCCTCCGAGCACTCTGTCGCCGCGGTAGATCACGGCGCTCTGTCCGGGAGCCGGAGCTCGCTGAGGAGTATCGAATTTTAATAAATACCCGTTCCCGTGCGGAATGATCTCCGCCCGGGCGGTTTTTTTTGAGTATCTTATGCAGACGTCTCCGAAGGGAGAGGCGTCGTCTCCGGGTACCGGGTTGAAGCGGCAGTCGGCGATCCGAACCGTGTCGCAGTACAGATCGCTTTCCCGTCCGAGAACTATCCGGTTCTCATCCGGAACCAGGCGGACGACGTAAAGCGGAGCGTCAGACGCTATACCGAGGCCCCGGCGCTGACCGACCGTGTAATTCCAGATTCCGCGGTGACGTCCGAGGACCTTCCCGGAAAGATCGGTAAAGTCGCCATCCGGCGTCTCTCCGCCTGCAAAGCGGGATACGTAGTCTCCGGCTCCGCCTTCGGGTATGAAACATACGTCCTGGCTGTCCTTCCGCGACGCTGCGGAGATCCCGCGGGAGGCGGCGTATTTTCTCGTCTCGGTCTTCGTCATATCGGCAAGAGGAAAGACGGTCCTTGACAGCAGACCGCTTCCGAGCCGGTAAAGAAAATAGGACTGATCCTTCCGCGGATCGCCGCCTCTTCTGACTGAAAAAACGTCTCCGTTCCTTTCGATGCCGGCGTAGTGCCCGGTCGCTATCATATCGGCGCCGATCGAGTCTGCAAATTCGGCAAGGGCGGGGAATTTTATCCGCTCGTTGCACACGACGCAGGGGTTCGGCGTTCTTCCCGACAGATA
>CACZSP010000311.1 GCA_902783905.1 uncultured Ruminococcus sp. | reverse complement strand
CCGCCGCTTCGCTACCCCCACGGGGAAGGTAAAAGGCGCGGCGGTCATTCCGGTGTCGCGAAAGTTTTTCAGTCGGGATATTTCTCCTGAATTCCGTTTACGAACTGTTCGACCTTTCTCGACGCCATCCTGCGAGCGGCGGTTACGGAGGCGGAAAGCCCGCTGACGTTGCCGCCCTTCGCGATCGAATAGATCGAAGACTCGAGTCCGGAGAGCGCGAGGACCTGGTCGATGTCGTAGGTCTTGGAGGAAAAGATTATGTCAAGCATGCCCACGTCGTCGGCCGTCCTCGCAAGACGGGCGTTGCCGAGCAGTTCGTAAAACGCCCCGTGGAGGGTTACGAAATTCTCGCTGGGTCCGACGAGAGAGTAGTATGCCAGCGCCTCGGTAATGAAAGCAGCCTTGTCGATATCCCCGACGTTGCGCGGTATCGAAACGGGGGAGTTCTCGGTCCCCGACACGTAGCAGTAGTAATCCTTGCTTCCTCCGCCGATGTTCGGGATGGGAAGGATGCCGTAATCCTGCTTCATATTGAACAGACGGTTGATTGCCGAAAGGGTGGTCGAACGGAAGAGAACGTTGCCCTGCTCGAAGAGAGCCGACGCCCGTCCCCAGGTATCGGAGTCGAACCAGCCGTGGGAGTCGTTGACGATCATAACGTCGGTACTCGTGACCATCTCGAGAACCTTCTGGAAGGAGTTCAGAATGTTTTCGTCGTCAAGATTCGACTTGAATTCGCCGCCGGTGTTGACGAAGGTCTTGTAGCCCGAGCCGAGGAAGAAGTAATACGGGCCCGCGTTTTCGCTGAGCATTCCCCAGACGCCGGTCGCGTCGTTCGGGTTTTCCGTCTTGTCCTTTATCATCTCCATAAGAAGATCGAAGGTCCATTTTCCTTCGGCCACCAGTGAATAGGGCGTGCCGTATTTTTCGTTGTACTTGTAGTCCTCGTATACTTCCTTGTTGTATACGATGCCGACGGTGCGCAGATCGTCGCGGATGTTGATCTCGCCGTCCGCCATGAAAATGCGGGAACCGATCATGTATTCGCTGTTTATGCGCTGATCCCACCAGGGCTTGTCAAGCGCGAGTCCGTCGACGGTTGCCAGATCGGTGATATAACCGCCGATGAAGAGACTTGCCGTCTTTACCGCGGTAACGAAGACCGCCTCGCAGAGATCGCTTCCGCCGCCTACGTTGACTATCACCTTGTTGACGGCGTCGCTGTCAATCGTGTGCTCGATACGGCACTTGTATTTTTCCTCGAGATAGACCTCGCGGCGCAGAAGGGCGTCGTCAACCGCCTGCCCGATCTCGGTGTCGTTTTCGGAAAAATGCATAGGGACCCACAGATCGTTGTCGGAAACCAGCATACGGTATTCATAGTTTCCGAAGTCGGTTGCGGGAAGGTAGTCGGTCGTCGTTTCCTCGGTAGTGACGGGTTCGACGGTCGCCGACGCCTCGGGCGCCGACGTCGATCCGGGATCCGGAGGATTTGCGTTGCCGCACGCCGTGAAAAGCATAACGAAAAGCAGAAGGAGCGACGCGGCGGATATTGCTTTTTTCATTTTCAGAAGGTTCCTTTCATTGACGTTGTCTTCCGATATGACCGGAATCCGCTATTATTGTATCACTATAATTTTATAAAGTCAACAAAAAAGGCGAAAAGTGATTGACATTGCCCCGCTAAAATGGTAAAATATGCGATAGTAATACGCCGCCCGCGGAACAGGGGGCCCGAGCCCCCGGGGGATCTCTCAAGCCCCGCTCTTCCGCCGCGAAAGCGGAGGGACCGCGACAAACGGCATCCAGCCGGCAGCAGCCGGGACGGAGAACCGTCCCGCCGCCGTAAAATCAGCAATGGAAAACACCCGAACGGAACGCGAACCGCTCTTCAACCTGAATCTGACTTCAGAGGAAAAGAAGAAGGTCGCGGAGCTTGCATCTCCGGGTCATGAATGGCTCTTCGGCATCGTGGGCGGCATTTCGATCAAATCGGAATTCTGCCGCAGCGTTCTTCTCGTCAGCGACGCCGATCTGCTGACCTACGAATTCGACACCGGCGTGTCCGGAAAGCGAATCTCCTTCGCTGACGTCGAATCGGCAAAGAACAAGCGGATGTACGGAAACGCTCTTCTTCGCCTGCAGATGAAGGACGGAACGGTCGAAAACGCTTTCAGGTACACCTTTGCGGTAAACACTCTGTGCGAGGGAGCGGCGGCGTTCATAAACAACGTCGTATCGGGAACGGATCCGGAAGAAGCGTTCGACAGCGTGCGAGCCATTTACGAAAAGCAGCTCAGCCTCTGTCCGAAATGCGGCAGGGCTCTGTCCTCCCCGGGAGTCGAATGCATACACTGCGCCAGCAAGAAAAAGGTCGCGGCAAAGCTGATAAAGTACATCACCCCCGAGTGGAAAAAACTTATCGTCACCGTGCTCCTTTCGGTGGCGACCACCGCGATCGCGCTCGTTCCGCCGATGCTTAACCGGGAACTCATCGATAAGATCCTCAAGGAACATAACGGAGCGTTCCCCCCCGACGCACACGATCGTCTTCTGAACATCGTTTTTTTACTGATCACGATACAGATAGTCAGCCACCTTATCGGCTGCATACGCGGCGTCATGCTCCGCCGCGCCGGCGACCGGGTCGTCATGCGCATACGCAACGACGTATACGAAAAAGCCCAGTATCTTCCCATGCGGTTCTACGACAAGACCTCGACCGGCGCCGTCATCAACCGCATAAGCGGCGACAGCTCGACGATCCAGTCGTTCATGCTCCGCATTTCGCAGGAAGTCGTGGTCCAGTTCTTCCAGCTCATCGGAATTATCGTGATCATGATGATCCAGAACTGGAAGCTGACGCTCTTCTCCCTCATCCCGGTGCCGCTGGTCGTTATCGGCGCCCGGATCTTCTCCAAGAAGATCAGGCCTTTCTACCTGCGTATATGGCGCAGATGGACGGCCGTCACCTCGGTGCTTACCGACACCATCCCCGGCATCCGCGTGGTCAAATCCTTCACCAACGAGGAAAACGCCACCGACAGATTCCGCGATAAAAACGGCGAGTGGTACAAAACCGACGCCTCGGCGGCGACAATACTTCACGCCTTCCCGGCGACGGTCGGTACGCTGATCGGTCTCGGCTCGATCCTTATCTGGTGGGTCGGAGGCAACGACGTCCTGCGCGGCGTCGGAGGAATGTCCGCCGGTCTTCTGACCGCCTTCATATCCTACGCCGGAATGTTCTACGGACCGGTCAATTTCTTCGCCAACCTCAACGACTCCTATCAGAACACGCTGGCTTCGGCCGAGCGCATACTCGACATCCTCGACGCCGAGCCGGAGCACGACTTCGGCAAGGGCCACGTCCTTCCCGGCGTCAGGGGAAAGATCGAATTCCGCAACGTCAACTTCTCCTTCGACCGCACCAAAAAGACGCTCAAGAACATAAATCTGAAGATCGAACCGGGGGACATCGTCGGAATCGTCGGCACGACGGGATCGGGCAAATCGACGCTCGTCAACCTCTTTTTGCGGTACTACGACAACTACGACGGCGAAATACTCGTCGACGACGTGAATATCCGCGACATCGATATGCAGTTCTACCGCGGACAGATCGGCTTCGTTCAGCAGGAGCCGCTGATGTTCCACGACACGATATTCAACAATATCGCATACGGTATGAAGGACTGCCCGGTCGAACGCGTGCTGCAGGCGGCTGACGTCGCCAACGCGCACGAGTTCATCGTCCGCCAGCCGGACGGCTACGACGCCGTTCTCGGCGAGCGGGGCGTCGGCCTTTCGGGCGGCGAGCGCCAGCGCGTGTCCATCGCCCGCGCCGTGCTCCGCAACCCGTCGATACTCGTCTTCGACGAGGCGACGGCGTCGGTCGACTCGGAGACCGAGCACCTGATCCAGGAGGCCATCGAGCGCCTCATCTCGGGCAGAACGACGATAATGATCGCCCACCGTCTGTCCACACTGTCCAGGGCAAACAAGATTGTCGTCGTCGACAACGGCGAGATCATCGAATGCGGCACGCCCGAGGAGCTGCTTGCCATGAAGGGCAAATACTACCGGCTGGTGGAAATCCAGTCGATGTCGGAAAAGCTGACCGCCGCCAAAGCGGAGCATCACTTCGAGTAAGGAGGCACCGGCAATGGCTCAGAGATTTCTTGACAAGACCGCAAAAATCGAGCTTACCGACGTTTACAACGTCCGCGTGACCCTCGCCGACGGCACCGTTTACGAAAAGGCCGAGTTGCGCAGGCTCTTCCCGATATCCGACCGGGACAATTATATTTCGATCATCGATCAGGACGAGCACGAGATCGCCATGATCCGCAGCTACGACGACGTCACCCGCGAGTCGGCTGCGGCGGTAAAAGCCTGCTTCAACGACTATTATCTGATCCCGAAGATCACGAAGGTCCTGGAATGCAGCGACAAGACCGGAATGCTCAAGCTGACCGTCGAAACCGATCACGGCCTGTCCTCCTTCCGCGTACGCAACCGTCACTACGATATGAAAATCTACGACAACAACCGCGTGATAATCCGCGACTCGGACGACAACCGCTACGAGATCGAGGATCTGAACCGGCTCGACAAAAAAAGCTGGCTGCTGATCGCAAGTTTTCTGTGATCACCGGCCGTCCCCACCGGCATTCATATTATATTTTTAATACAGGAGCGCAAACACGATGAAAAAGATTGTTTCCCTCATCATCGTTTCGGTGATGCTCGTTTCTGCTCTGACCGTCGCGGCTTCGGCTGTAACGGCCGACGAATGGAACGCAACGAAGGTCACTCAGGTCCTCCAGTTCGGCTCTAAGGTCAACTACGCGACCGACGAGGATCTTGAATACGGCGAATACTGCATGAGAGGCTTTGCCGTCTCCCCCGACGGAAAGTATATCTTCGCGGGACTTCTCAATCCGAAGAACTGCTCGGCTCTCGTCATGTTCGACACCCACACCGCCTCCGCCGCCGGATACTACGTGTATTACCAGCCGGAGGATCAGCAGACATCCTATCCGAAGGGACTCGACTGCGACGACCGCGGATACGTCTACGTCGGACTCGCCTATCTTCCCAACAACGGAGTCGCCAGAATGGCGGTCCTCAAATACGACGAGAAGGACGCCCAGACCGGTTTTCTGAAGCAGGTCTCGGTGACCGAGGTCGTTCACGAGGACGAACCCGGCAAGGGAGCGAAGGTCGGCGTCAACGGCCTCAAAGTCAAGGCCGTCGGCAGCGGTTACTACGCTTACGTCGTAATCAACTACGAAGTCGACTATCTCTACCGCTTCGACGTGACCAACCCGGAAGCCCCCGTGCTTGACAAAAGCTTCGGCAAGGAAGGAAGGATCGTCCTCGGCGACGACGCCTTCAAGATCAACGGCGAAGCGATAACCGAAGGCAACTATCTCGACGTCGACGATGACGGCACCGTCTACCTCGCCGTAACGACGTCGTCGAAGCAGTATCTGGCTAAGATCTCCGCCGACGGCTCGAGCATCCTTCAGACTGTCGAACAGAGAAAGGCCTACGCCGTCGCCCTCTGGGAAAACGACGTTATCTGCTCCAGCCAGAACGCCCCCAACGAGATAATCGTTTACAACAAGCTGAGCCTCGAAAAGACCGCGGAGTTCACGATCGGCGAAGAAAACACGATAATCCCCGGCGGCGCCAATCCGAAGAGAGTCGAGCAGGATCTTGTAAACTCGGTCTGCAACCTTAAGATCGCAGCCGACTGTATATGGTTCGGCGATCAGGGTTCCGGCCAGGGCGACGTTGAACAGGCATTCGTCGCTCCGCTCAACGCCACCGGAAAGACCTTCGTGGACGAGCTGACCGATTCTATCGCAAAATCGATCGCCGCCTCCCTTCCCGCCGATACGTCCGCCGTCGTGACCGAGGCCGAAACGACTCCCGAAGCCACCGAGCCGGAAACGACGCCCGAGGCGACCGAAGCCGCAACGACTCCCGAAGCCACCGCAGCCCAGACGACCCCCGAGACCGAGCCGGCGAAGAAGAGCTCCGGATGCGGCTCCTCCGTTGCCGCGATCGCGGTCCTCCTGCCTCTCGCGGCAGCCGTTTCGATCAGAAAAAGAAAGGAATGATCGCTTCTCACGGATGCGGAAGTCTTCTCTCTTCCGTCTCACTGCTGATCCCGATCATCGCCGCATTTTTCATCAGAAGAAAATGATATAACGCGGCAGACAGGATTATCCTGACCGCCGCAAAGTCACGGGACCGCCGGAAAACCGCACGCCGATGAGCGAACGCCTGTTTTTCGGCGGTCCGTCAGGTTTATTACGGGTTTTTGTCCGTCAGCGTCACCCGGAAATATTTTTTGAGTTGGTCTTTATATGAGAAAACTTTTCAGATTTCTGAAACCCTATTCGCTCCAGGCGATCCTCTCGCCGATCATGATGATAGGCGAGGTCGCCGGAGACCTGATCCTTCCCTACCTTATGTCCTACCTCGTCAACTACGGGGTACTCGGCGCAAACGTACTCGATCCCGAAAAAGGATCCTCCGCCGCGTGGGCGATAATGCGCCTTTTCTCGGTCGCGCCGGAAAACCGAATGGGAATAATCATACTCTTCGGAGTGATGATGCTCGCCGTGACGCTTGTCGGCGGCTTTTTCGGCACCTTCTGCGCCTGGACCGCCGCCTCGGCGTCCCAGGGCTTCGGGAACGATCTGCGACGCGCCGCCTATTCGAAGGTAATGTCGCTCTCGGTGGAGCAGACGGACAAATTCACCACCGGCTCGCTCGTCACGAGGATGACGAACGACATAACCCAGCTGGTCAACTACGTTGAAATGCTTCTGCGGATGTTCGTCCGCTCGCCGATGTTCTTCATAGGCGGAAGCATAATGCTGATATCCCTCAATCTCAGCTTCGGAGCCGTCCTTCTCGCCTCGCTGCCGGTTCTCGCGGTGCTGCTGATCGTCGTGCTGATGCGCGCCATCCCCCTGTTTTCGACGGTTCAGGAAAAACTGGACAGAGTCAACGCAGTCGTTCAGGAGAGCATCACCGGAGCCCGGGTGATCAAGGCGTATTCGCGTGAAGAATACGAATGCGATCGCTTCGACAGGGCGAACGTCGAGCTGAAAAACACAAGTCTGCGCGTTTCTCTCCTCATGGCGTACCTCAACCCGATACTGACGGTCGTAATGTGGCTCGCCACGGCGGCGATACTGCTCATCGGCGGAAAGCTGGTCGAAGCCGGATCCGCCGGAATGACCGTCGGCGGCATCATGGCGGGCACCTCTTATATCAGCCGCGTGCTCATGTCGGTCATAATGATCACCATGATGTTCCAGTCGGTCTCCCGCGCCGCCGTATCGGCAAGGCGCATAAACGAGGTGCTT
>CACZSP010000310.1 GCA_902783905.1 uncultured Ruminococcus sp. | reverse complement strand
AAAACGCCGACGCCGTCTTCTCGGTATTTAAAAAGGGCGTGACGGAGATAACACTCGATTTCTGGAAAAACACCGGCGATATGCTGGTTATTGTGGACGAACCCGCCTCCCGGGCGCCCCTCGTCCCCGTGGCGGCGCAGCCGCAGACAGTGCCGAAGCTGATCGATCCGGGACAGGAGTATGAGGGTGTCCTCAAGGGAATGTGCTACATTCTGCAGGCGTCGGACGGATCCTTCGTCATCGTTGACAGCGGCGACGACGATCCGGTTTTCGTCGAACGCATATATTCGCAGATGAAGGCGAACCTTCACGACGGAGCAAGACCGCTGGTCCGCGCCTGGCTGATAACTCATCCGCACGCCGACCACATGAACGGGCTGGTCAGGGCGGCGTCGGAATACAGAGACAGGTTCGACTGCCTTTCGGTTTTCTGCAATTTGCCTCACGACAGGTACCAGACGGCTTACGAAAACAGCTCGTATCAGAACAGGATAGCCAAGCTTGAAAAGGCCGCCTCCTCATTCGGAGCCGATATGATCACCGCCAGAACGGGCCAGACGTATTATTTCGCGGATATAAAAGTCACCGTTCTCGGCAGCCCGGACGATATGTTTCTCAACGCTTTCGACGATCTCGACGAGACGAGTCTCATTCTGTCCGTCGAAGCCGGCTCGAAAAAACTGCTTTTTTCGGGCGACTCGGGTCCTCTTTATATCGGCGGGTATCTTCTCAAAAGATACACCGCGGAAACGCTGAAATGCGACTTCTGCCAGGCGTCGTCCCACGGCGCGGACGCTTCCGCCTGCTACGATTATTACCGGCTCGCCTCGCCGGATTACTATCTCTGGCCGGCCGACGCCTCTTTCTACGGCCGCCATGCGCACAACAAATATATCGAAAGCGATACCCGCGCAAAGATTATTTATTCTTTCAGGGGCGCCTTTACGGCGGAGCTCGGCTGAACGCACGCGGTACCGGCAGAAAAGTGATTATTATCGGATATTGCCAAAAAAGCAATACGGTGGTATAATTTATAACGAATTATAACGAAAATGAAAAGGAACAAGAAAAAAATGGCATTCAGAAACCCCGATCCCTCTGTCATCTCCGAAAAAGATCTTTACATATTCGATATGGACGGGACGATCTATCTCGGATACAACGTTTTCCCGTTCGCGATAAGATTCATAAACCATCTTCGCGAGTCGGGAAGGCGGGTTCTGTTCTTTACAAACAACGCGTCCCACACGACCGAGTTCTATATGAAAAAGCTCGACCGGCTGGGCTTTTCCCCGCGCGAGGGCGAAATAATGACGTCGGGTGACGTGACAATCGAATTCCTCCGCCGCCACAGAGCGGGCAAGAGCGTCTATCTCGTTGGAACAGACGAGCTGGTGGAAAGTTTCCGCGAAGCCGGGATAAATATGCTGACGGGGGAGGAGGAGCGCGCCGATATAGTCATCACGAGCTTCGACACCTCGATGACCTATCACAAGATGGACTGCGCCTGCCGGCTGATCAGAGGCGGCGCCGAGTATCTTTCCACCCATCCCGATTTCAACTGCCCGACCGAGACCGGCTTCATCCCCGACAGCGGAGCCATTGCGGCGTTCGTGACGGCGTCCACCGGAAAGGTCCCGACCTATTTCGGTAAGCCCTACCGTGAGACGGTGGAGATGATAGGCGAGGCAACCGGGGTTCCCCTTGGCAGGATGTGCATATTCGGCGACCGGCTTTACACCGATATCGCCCTCGGCAAAAAGCACGGGGTTACCGCCGTTCTCGTTTACTCGGGCGAAACGACCCGCGAGGACGTGGAAAAGGCGTCGCCCGCCGAAAAGCCGGATTTTGCCTTCCCGTCTCTCGACGACGTCGATCGGGTGATGTTCGGCGATCCTTCGGGTAAATAATGTCCTTCGATTCGGGTTTTCTCGCCGCATCGCTGCGCGAGATAAATGAAAAGTGCCGGGGAGCGAGGGTCGAAAAGATATATCAGCCGCGCGCAGACAGGATCGATATATGTCTGCGTACCCGCGAGGGTTCGCGCAGGCTGGTTTTCGTCTGCGGCGCCGGCGGAGCGAGAGTATCTCTTTCGGCGGCGCCCGCCGACAACCCGCCGGTACCGCCGGGGTTCTGCATGCAGCTGCGCAAGCATCTCCAGGGCGGCCTTTTCGGCGGAGCCGTGCAGATCGGCTTCGAGCGTGTCGCCGAATTTGATTTTTCCTGCCGCGACGAGCTCGGGTTCGAATGCGAACGCCGCCTTTTCGCCGAGATAACCGGACGCAACAGCAATCTGATATTTACCGACGGAGATCTTAAGATACTCGGGGCGGTAAGAGTCGTCGATTTTTCGACCTCCAGGGTGCGCCAGGTGCTGCCCGGGATGAAATACGAACTCCCTCCGGCGCAGGAGGGAAGAAAAGATCCTCTCGCCGAAACGCGCGAAGGATTCCTCGCGGCTTTCTTTGCGGCCGACCCGGCAAAGAGCGCGGCGTCGTTCATCAATTCATCCTATCTCGGAATCTGTCCAGCCGTCGCGGCGGAAACGGTATTCCGCGCCTGCGGACGGACCGACTCTGTTTGCGCGGACGTTGACGGCGATCTTCTCTGGACCGCTTTTTCGGGGATCGTCCGATGCGTGAAGGACGGCTCGTTTTCACCCTGCGTCGCGTTCGACGGAAAAAGGCCGGTCGAGTTTTCCTACCTTCCTCTGACTCATTACGGAGAGGGCAGTCTGCGGATGACGGAGAGTCCGTCCGCCGCCGCCGATCTCTATTTCGGCGAACGCGACAGGGAGGCTTTCGTAACCGCGCGCGCCGCCGATCTGAAACGGACGCTTTCCACCGTGTCATCCCGCCTCGTCCGCAAGCTGGAAATCCAGGAAAAGGAGCTTGCCGGCTGCGAAGAGGCGGACGGAATAAGACGGGACGCCGAACTTATCGTCGCCAACATCTATACGTTGAAAAAAGGCGACTCTTCCGCCCGCCTGACCGATTATTCCGAAACGCTGCCCGACGGAAGTTTTCCCGTGCGCACCGTCCGCCTCGATCCGATGCTTTCGCCTTCCGCCAACGCCCAGAAGCTTTTCAAAAAATACGCTAAACTCAAGACCGCCCGCACCGTCCTGACCGAACAGATACGGCTCGGCCGGGCCGAACTCGAGTATATCGAAACGGTAAAGGACGCCATGTCGCGCGCCGAAACGGGAGCCGACGTCGGCGGCATCCGTGCCGAGCTTGAAAAAGGCGGATATATCAGGGCAAAGAAGGGCGCGGCGCCGTCGAAACCACAGAAGAGCGCGCCCGCAAAATATCTGACGTCGGGCGGTTTTACCGTTCTGTGCGGAAAAAACAATCTGCAGAACGAGGAAATAACCTTCCGTATGTCGGAAAAGGGAGATATCTGGTTCCATGCCAAAGGCGTTCCCGGCTCCCACGTGCTCTTAAAGAGCGGGGGAAGGGAAGTGCCGGACAGGGATATTGCGGAGGCCGCCGCGATTGCCGCCCGCAATTCCGATTCGGGAAACGAGGAAAAGGTCGCGGTCGACTACACCGACGTGAAGAACGTAAAAAAACCCGCGGGATCGAAGCCGGGGTACGTGATATATCATACCAACCGCACGGCGGTAGTCAGCGGTCAGTGAAATACCGCCCCGTGTTTTTTTGCAAAAAAACAAAAAAACTGTTGCAATCCGCAGATTAATGCGGTATAATATATATTTGTGAGACTTTGGGTGCGCTCCCTCTCAGGCGCATTCCTTGTTCTCCCGGAATTCTAACGGAGGTGAAATGATTTGGCGAACATCAAGTCCGCAAAGAAGCGCATTCTTGTCATCAAAAAGAAGACCCTTGTGAATAAGATAGCCACAACCAAGCTGAAGACGGTCATCAAGAAGTTCAACGCCGCCGTCGCTTCGGGTGATAAGGCTGCCGCCGAGGCCGCTTACAGGGAAGCCGTCAAGAGAGTCGACCAGGCTGCCGCCCGCGGCATCATCCACAAGAACGCCGCCGCTCACAAGAAGAGCCAGTTTACCAAGGCGCTCAACGCCATGGCGTGAGCCGAAAAAGCAATACATAACAACTGCCTGATGCACGGGCAGATAAAGGACCGCCGAGTCGTTCTCGGGGTCCTTTTTCATTTCTTGAGCAATTTTCGTAAGAGGAGGAGGGAGTTTGCAGTGGGCAGTGGGCGAGCTTCGCGCCTGACGGCGCTCGCAGTGAAGACGCGCCTGTCGGCGCTGATGAAGACGTGCTTCGCACTGGTGAAGACGCGCCTTCGGCGCGAGTGAAGTGCCCGGCTGGCGCCGGACGAGAAAAGAGACTGAAGAAAAATCGACAGCGGCAATGTAAGAGCCGCCCGCGATTTAGCCCTCCCCCGGGTGAGGGTTGCTGAACCAGGACAACTCAAAGAAAAAATGATCGCTTTCACTTTTAACTTTTCACTGCCCGCCCGCCACCGTTCATTTCTTCTTCAGCAATAACTGCCCACTTTAATCGCTTAAAAAGCAAAAATCTCCCGCGGAGATGATCCTGAAACAGATCCTCTCCGCGGGAGTTTTTTATTCAATTGCCTGTCGCGTCAGTCTTTCTTTTTGAGAACGATAACCGCGGCGGGAACGGCGGCGCAGAGGAGAGCCGCAAATGCGATGAAGACGGTGCTGTCACCGGTTACCGGGTTGGTCGTGGATCCGGAGGTGGTTCCCGACGCTTCGGTTCCGGCAGCCGTTCCGGAGTCGGTTGTGGTTACCGGATCGGTGGTCGGAGCGGGCTTGTCGGTGAGGGAAAGGATGTGAGGAGCAAACGTGGCGACCCAGCCGTCCGCTGTCCTGATGGCTGTTTTTGCGTCTTCGGAAAGCAGTGTGCGGAACATCGCGTTGCCGGTGTTGCCGCTCGCGTCGTATCCCTTGCAGTCGTAATATACGTAGAACTCGTCGCCGATGGAGGTGTAGGGATGGTAGTCGGGCATCAGCGCTCCGGTCGAGTCGTAGCCCTTCTGGGCGGCGATCAGTTTTTCCTTGCTCAGTTTGATCTCATAGACGGTTGTGTTGTCGGAGTTTCTCTTGTAGGAGGCGTCCTCGAAAACGGTGCCGTCGTATTTCATCGCGTTGGTTCCGTTGTATTTGCCGTTTTCGTCGTAGGTGAGGACGGTGTCGACTTTCTGGATGGTCTGGTCCTCAAGGATGGACATTGTAATGGTGTGACGGTCCATGCACTGATAGAATTTGTCACCCATGTTGAAGCCGAAGGAGAAGGTCATATAGCTGTTTCCGCCGGCGGTGCCTCTCCATCTGTAGTAGGGCTCGGTGACAACGACGCCGAGATAGATCGATGCGTCGGTGACGGTGATGCCGAACTTGATGTTCGTTATCATGCTCTTGGCGGCGTCGCTGCTGTAGTAGAAGCCCGGAGTTCCGTCCTTCTGCTCATAGACGTTTTCGTACTCGTCGGCGGAGAAAACACCGTCGAGAGTCGGTTCGGTTCCGCCCTTGTATCCGCTCAGTTTGACCTGTCCGTACTGGGAATAATCGGTCGGTTTCAGAGTTGCGTTCGCAGAAGCGAGAAGCATCAGCGAAAGGACTGTGACGAGCGCCAGCGAAACGGCGGTCAGTATCCTGCCTGTTCTTTTCATTTTTTTCTCCTTTTCATATTTTCAAGGGAATATTAGATTTCAATCATAATTTTATCACAATTATTTTCCGGAGTCAACTGATTTTTCGTTTTTTTGCTTTTTTTGTAAAAGATAAATCGCGGAAGGAATCAGAAATGTCAGAACGGCGCCGGAAAATCCGCCGCAGCCGCCGCGTTTGCCGCTTTCCGGAGCGGTGACCGCGGGTTCCGACGTCACGTCGCTTCCAATCGGAAGAATTTCTGTCTGTTCTTCTTCCGTCGTCTCTTCCGTGTCTGCCTCACCCTGTGACGCGGAGGGGAGATCAAGCTTGAATTCCGTCTGATTTACCTCTCTGAAGAAGGCGCCGCGGACGGTGGAATAGTACTCCGTACGGACGGTCGCGCCGTCCTCGGAGAAATACAGCATGCAGATCATCCCGGTTGGAGACGTTTTGTCCATCCCCTGAGGATCGACCAGCATCTGTGTCACGACGTTGCCCGCGTCCGCGTGGGTCTGAGTGATTATCACGTTGTCGCACGGGTCGTGTCCGCAGACGACCAGCGAGACGTTTTTATGCTTCGATACGAACTTTTCCCAGATCGCGTCCCCGTTGTTCGATCCTCCGGTGGCAGACGGGGGATAAACGTCGTTCTGATCGAGCGTCGTGCCGTCCCTGAAGAGATAGGCGTGAGTGGTCACGATAACGGCGCAGTCGGGATTGTCGTCGGCGATCCCGCCCGCCCAGTCGAGGACACTGTCGGACGGGCCGTAGTCAAGCGTGAATATCAGATATTTCCGGCTGCCGGCGGTGACGAATCTCGCCGTGTTTTCGATCTTTCTGTTAAACGACAGCTCGTATGAGCTTTTGTATTCCGCGTCTCCGAAATAAGCGTTGAAGTTGGCGGACGAGTCGTGGTTGCCGCGTACGACGGAGTAGGGGATTATCCCGCGCAGACGGTCGTACTGGCTTTTCGCGAGCTGCCATTCCGCCTTCGTATCCGAATTGGTGGTGTCGCCGAGTCCCAGAACGTATTTTATTTTTTTCTTTTCGGCGTTTTCGACAAGCCAGTCGAATATATGATGAAGCTCGTCGGGGTAGTGTTCCGTGATATTCTGAATATCGCCGATCATCGCCAGCGAGAAGGCGTAGTCTTCGGGTGACGAAACCGCGTCGGGAGACAGCCAGTTGCGCTCGACGGTGACGTCAAGCGCGTTTTTCGACCCGTCGGATACCGCGGTCGCGTTCTGCTTCCCCTCGAGATCGTAGAGGGCGATAAGGTCGGCGGCGGACGGGTCGACGTTTTTTGCGTCGGAGGCTATTTCTTCATCGGTTCGCACGTCGGAGAAGAGGGCTATCCGCGCGATCTTTCCCTTGAAATACTGAGCGTTGCCCGAGCGCAGATCTCCGCCTATGCAGAATTCGCTCGCCGGAAGATCGCTGACGATCTTTTTTGATACGATCTGCGTCCGTTCGCCGTCGATATAGCAGATCAGACGTCCGCTCTTTGCGTCGTTCACGATTGCGAGGTGAGCCCAGTCTCCCGTCCTTACGTCGCAGGTAAAGACGTATTCGTTTACCTTGCCTGCGTTGTCGACGTAATATATTCTCGGGCATCCTCTCGACGAAACCTCAAAATTGACGCAGGCGGATCCGGTCCCGTAATTGCCGAGGATCACGCCTCCGCGTTCGTTGTATCCGCGAGGCAGTTTGATCACCGCCTCGAAGGTCGCTGGCATTGCGGGAAGCGGCGCCCCCGATCTCCGGAGGTCGTCCGCCGTGAAATACGTCCCCCGCGCGTCCGGGTCGAGCGAGGAGTCGTAATCGCTCTCACCGTCGTAAATCAGATCGTTGCGGTTTGCAGAGAGGTCGGTTCGGAAGGAATCGGACGTCAGATCGTACGCCGCGATAAGCCCGGGATCCGACGTGTCCGGCTTTTCCATATCATTTTTAATCTCGTCCGCCGTTCTGACGTCCGACCAGAGTGCGACCGAAAACAGCTCGGCGCTTTTCAGATACTGGGTGTTTTTCTCCCGCAGATCACCGCCGAGAACCAGTCCGTGGGGAAGAGCAACGGCGCTGATCGCCGTTTTGAGCGTCTGCACCGCCTCTCCGTTGATATACAGGACGGCGTTTTTCGTCGAAAGGTCGACAGAGACCGCGACGAACAGCTTTTCCCCGGTACGGACGTCGAAATCTGTGAAGTCGTACCTGTGGGAGACCGAGCCGCTGTTCCAGTAAAGGGCGACGGCGCCGTTGCTTCGCAGCTCAAGGTTCATGCTTGCCGTCGAGTTGTTCGAATAGTTTCCGACGATCCCGCCGAGACGGCCGCTTCCGGCGTTTTTGTCCACTCGGATGACCGCTTCCCAGGTCAGCGGCATTGCGGGAGCTTTGGACTGAATGAGCACGCGGTCGTCGAATTTCATCCCGCTTTCGGCGTCGGCGGAGACGAAAAACGCGGCGAACGCGGCGAGAACGGCGATTATAAGAAAGATCGGTAGCGTTTTTTTCATGGGTTACTCCTTGGGATGCGGTTTTTCGGATCGCGTTCGCCGCGCCGCGCGTTCGGGCGGGCGCGGTTTCAGATGTTCGCGATCCGTGAAAAGACGGAAAAATATCTTGCTCCGAATATGCGTTGCGACGGAGCGTCGAAATGAAGAATATCCGGCCGGCAGTTCAGCCCGGCCGCCGACGCCACTCCGTAAAGCGGCAGGTCCACGTGCCGCAGGTTTTCGTTGAAAAGAGGTACGCAGGAGTATTTTTCGCCCCGCCGGAGAAGATAATACCCGAGTTCTCCGGCGACGACGGGGACGGGATCGGTCCCGAGATCGGCAAAGAGATCTCGGATCATCCTTTCGAACCGTTCGGGGTAGCTGCGGACGAGCTCGGGGTGAGTCACGTCAGCCTCTCCCTGGTGCCAGATTATACCGCGCAGCGTCGATATTTTCATCGCCATACGGGTCTGAAAGAGGGCGTTCTCGTAAAGCGGACCGCCCTTCTGCCAGCTGTCGAGGGAGGTCCCTCCGTCGGCGCAGGGGATTAGTCCCGTCGCTCTGCCGGTTTTTTTGTGATAAAGAAGGGCAAAAGACCCGCCGGGACCAATCCCCGAGCGGTATTTGCCCGAAAAAATGCCCCGGTCGGGGTTTATCGGTTCGGACAGCGGCTGCCAGCGGCAGTTGCGGAGCATATACAGCCCGGGGCCGGATATCGGCTCCACGCTTCCTATATCCCCTCTGCCCGCCATGTTCGACTGCCCTATCATCAGGAAGGAATCTATCTCATTGACAGTCTGCAAAGTCATTTTCTCCTTTTTCTGACCGAAAAGCCGAACTCACCGCGTTTCCCGCCGGTGGCGAAATACTCTCCGTGCTGGTAACTGATCAGCCCCGCCTGCTGAAGATTGAGTTTGCCTTTTGAATCGATAAGCCGCTCGTCGACCCTTACCGCGACGATCTCGGCAAGGAACATCACGTGGGATCCGAGCTCTTTCGTTTCGGTCACGCGGCATTCAAGCGACAGCGGGCATTCGGCGATCGCGGGAGCCGACACCTTTTCGCATTTTTCGTAGGTCAGACCGCATTTTTCCGCTTTGTTCACGTCTCTTCCGCTGATGACGCCGCAGGTGTCGGCGGCGGATGCAAGTGCGGACGTCGGGAAATTAATGACAAACTCGCCGGTGCGTTTGATAATCCCGAATGAATATCTTTCGGGGCGCACCGATATGTAAGTCATTGGCGGATGGGAGTTTACGATACCGGTCCACGCGACAGTCAGGATATTCTTTTCCTTTTCGTCGCCGCAGCTTACCAGCGCGGGCGGCAGAGGACCGAACACCGCGCTGCCTTTCCATACCTGCTTTCCCATAGATCAGATATCCGAATCGAGGGTGCCGTACTTTTTCAGCATTTCGCTGTCGGAGAGCGGGGTGTTTATATAGCCGACGCGCTTGAAATCCCTCATATTGTGACGTACGATATAGTCGATATACGAGGCGATGATCTTCGCAGTGTATATATACCCGGCCGGATTAAGATGGCCGTGAAGATAAAACTGCTTCCGGAATTCGTCGCCGTACTTCGCGCCGTAGCGGTCGAGATCTATGACGTAGGAATTGTCGAAATATTCCGCCATTTCACGGACGACTTCGGCCTGACGGTCGACGATTCCGCTCGCCCCCGGCTTGCCGCTCGAGACCATCGTGACGAAAAAGAATTTCGCGTCGGGAGAAATCTCCTTGTAGCGCTGGACGATCTGTCCGTACCAGCCTGCAAAGGTGTTTGCGTTGCGGCGCCAGTCGTCGGGGCAGATATCGGCGCGCACGTCGCCCGCGGCGAACCTGTTGTGGTTGAAATCGTTGCAGCCGAGAGCGATAATATACGCCTGCGCGGCGAGAGAGGGATCCCAGAAGCCCTTTTCGGCGGCAAAACTCTGACAGTACTGCGCCGCGGTCATGCCTCCCTTTGAAAAGTTGTAAACCGTCGAACCGCACATACGCGCGATATACTGTCCCCAGGAGTACTCGAAATAGTCGTTGTAATGAGTCTTTCCGTCGGGAGTTTTTGTCTCGAATTCACCCGACGAGAGAGAGTCCCCGACGCAGGCGATCTTTCTGAAGATCGCGCAGAATCCTCCGTCTAAGGCGATTCTGTCCAGCGGCTTTTCGTTTTCGTCGAACAGGTATTCGGTCGAAAATCTTTCGTCCATGTCCGTATTCCTTTCAAATATATTCGTAAAATCAGAGTCTGAATAATTCCGCTTTGATTTTTCCGTCTTCAGTTTCGGCGACGGCGTAGCTCCCCGAAAACCCGAGGGAGCCGGGATTGACGAGCAGTATCCCCCGGTATTCCCGGATAACCGGTATATGCGTGTGACCGCAGAAGACAGCCCGGACGCCAAGTGCGCGGGCGTGGGAAATGAGCGTGCCGTAGCCGAGTTTGACGCCGTACCTGTGCCCGTGGCACAAAATCGACGGGACTCCGCCGACGCTCGCGATCCGCTCGGCGGGGAGGCCGGCGGTATCAAAATCGCAGTTTCCCGTGACCCCGAGAAAAATCAGTCCCGGGAAAAGACCGGATACCTCCGCGGCTTCACGGGCGCCGTCGCCGAGATGGAGAAAACCGTCGAATTTTTCCGACGACAGAAGCGTTTCGAGGGACGAGCGGTTTCCGTGGGTGTCGGATACGATCAGGAATTTCATTTAACCTCACCTATGACGCGGCTGGGATGCGCGCAGAAATAAAGGATCTGATAATCGGAGGCGATCCGAGAGATCAGATTTGCCGTGTTTTTCATATTTGTTTCGTCAAGACTTTCGAAGGGATCGTCGAAGATAAGGAAAGGTTTTTCGTCGCCGTAAATGTTGTCGGCAAGGGCGACGCGGAAGCAAAGCGCGCATACCGCCTGCTGTCCCTTGCTGAGATGTTCGGCCTGGCGAAGCATGCCGTCGCTCTCGAAAAGAATCCTGTAGTTTTCGTCCATATCGAGAGTTGAGCCCAGCGCTTCGGCGATTGCCGACGCGTTTTTTCTGAAAATGTCGCGAACAGGGGCGATATACCTGTCCTTCAGCGCTTTGTCGGCGGCTCTGAGAGCTCCTTCCGCAGCATCGAGAATCTTTTTCTTCCTTTTCGCGGCGGCGAGATCCTCTTCGGCGCGCGACAGCTCTTCGCGGAGGGCGGGGATCTCCGAACATTCCTCCTCCGCGCGCCTTATCGATTCGTCGACGGCGCCGAGCTCGCGCCTGCCGGCGGCCGCGAGTTCCCGCAGCGGTTCCGGATCGGGCAGTTCGTCCGGCAGCTCCGCAAGAGCTTCGGGGTGTTCTCCGGCAAATTTACGGGCGCTTTCTTCAAGGCGTTCCGCTTCGCCGGACAGTCTTTCGAATTCCGCAGAGTCGGCTCTCATCAGGGCGACAGAAGCCGGGACGGCGGCGATATCCGGGAAGGGCAGACAAAGAGAGGCGTAAATATCAGATATTTTCTTTTTGCATCCGTCGAGAGTTTCCGCCGCGCGCTTTCTTCTCGCGGCGTCATCCTCCCGGTCGGATCGCAGAGAGGATATCTCGCGTGCGTCCGCTCTGATGACTTCACCCGTGATTCCGGTTTCGGAAAGACGGTATTTTGCCGTTATATCCGACAGCTCCGCGCCGCTTTTTTCGGCGGCCGCGAGTTTTTTTGCGTATTCTTCCTTCAGTTCACCGAACCTCTCCGCCTCACGCCCGAAAAGGGCGACGTCGGCGGCGGCGACCTCCGAATAAAACCCGAAGGGGACAAGCAGTTCTCGGATCTTTTCCTCCGAACGCTTTTTTTCGCTTCTCAGCTCGGCGACGCGCCGCTGTTTTTCGGCGCGCGCCCTCGAGCGGGAGATCACCCGCGCCGTGATCAGCGACAAAGCGCAGACGGCGAAGAAGCCGGCCGCGATAAAGCACGGCGTTTTATACAGGGACAACGCCGGTATAAAGGCGCAGACGAGCGCAGCAACCGCAGCCGCGAGCAGAACGGCCGCCGCGGCGACGACTTTTCCTCCCCGTGAATTTCCGTCCGGGGATTCGGTCAGTTCTCTGACTGCCGCTCCGCGCTCGGTCGCCGTTTCCAGCTCCGCACGGGCACGGGCGAGCGTACCCGTGACGTCTTTTTCACCGTATTTCGTTTCCAGTCCGATCAGTTCGGCGCTCTTTTCGGGTTTCGCCGACGCCGCTTCGAGCGCAGACATCCGAAGCGTTTCTTCCTCCGCGGGAACGCCGAGAGGGTATTTCGCTTCAAGGAACGACAGCCTTTCGGCTTTTTGCGGCGGAAATGAGGATTCGCCGAGTATTTTCGACGCGAAAGACGCGTCCCGCGACAGGGTTTCAAGCTCTTCCGCCGTTTCCTCCGACGGAAGTCCGCCGGGGTATTTTTCTATAAGCCCGGATAATTTCTTTTTCGCCGTCCCGGCGCCGGCGGACAGCGACTGCAGAGTGCGTTTGCTTTCTCCGGCACGCGCCAGCGAAACGGCGTCTTCAAGTTCAGCCTCGGCCTTTTTCACTCCGGCGAAAATTTCGGAACGCTTTTTGTAAAGGCCTTCGATCTCCGCGCTTTTTTTCTCGAGTGCGGAAAGATTTCCGCGGATCCTCGCGGCGTCTTTTTCGAGTGCGGGAATCAGACCGGTCTTCGATTTGGTCCTCCCCTGAAGCGAACCGCTTTTTTTCGCCAGTCTGTCGAGAGCGTCTTTGACCGCGACACCGCCGGTCCTGTCGGAGTACGAGCCCCCGAGAGCTCCGTTTATGTCGGGAGCGGTGCCCGCGGAAAACAGTTTCCCGGACAGATCGTCGGCGTCGAAAAAAACGGTGTTTTTGAAGGAACTCTCGCCGACTCTGAATACCGCTTCTCCGGGAACTTCGCCGAGTTCGCCGGTTTCGGTTCCGTTGCGGTATACGTGCAGCTCGTCCTTCGTCGTGCTTTTCTGATCGAAACGTCTCTCTATCCTGTAACGGTTCCCTTTCATTTCAAATACGACGTTTCCCCCGAAGGCGGCGTTTTTGGAAACCGAAAAAGGAAAATAATGCGCTCTGTCGTTGAAGCCGGAGCCGACTCTGTCGGTGGGGAGGCCGTAAAAGCATGCCCGCAGGAAGGATGCTATCGTACTTTTTCCCGATCCGTTGTCTCCGAGAAAGCAGTTGATTCCGTCGGAAAAAAAGATCTCTTTCGAGTCGTATTTCCCGAAATTTTCTATGCGGCAGGAAATCAGTTTCATCGCTCAGAGGTCCTTTCCGTCAAGAAAACGCATTCCGGTGCGCACGACTTCCTCCCGGTCCGCGTCGCGGATCTGCGGGTCAGACATGACGCGTCTGTAAAACTCGCCTCTTATCGAGATATCGTCCGCGTATACCGAATAATCGGTTTTTCGCTTCGACTCATCCTTTACCGACAGATCGTAGAAGGAAGAAGACAGGCGCGTACGGATCTCGTCGGCGATATCCGGGCAGTCGAGCAGGGTTTCTCCCGTAAGCTCGATCCGCATAAGGTCGTCCGGGTAAACTCCCGCCTTGTCGGTAGCGCGTCGTATGATCTCTTCGGCGCCGGCGGCTCCGGCGACGTCGACCTGGCAGTATCTGATCTTCCTTTTTGCAAAAGGAACGAAAGAAAAGGTCAGTTTTCCGTCCGCGGCGTCGAGAAGGACGAAACCGTGCTCGCCCGGCTCGTCGTAGCCGCGGCCTTCAAGACAGCCCGGATAAACTGCGACGCCTGACGGGGGAAGCTCCGCTTCACGGAAGGCGTGTTCGTGTCCGAGAGCCAGGTAGTCGATCCCTCTGCCGCAGAAGGCGCGCCGGTCGATGCATCCCGGATCCGCCGAATCTTTCAGCTGACCGTGGAGCATGGCGATATTGATCATTCCCGGTTCCGCGCGGAAGGAGTCCGGCAGCGGCGAAAAATCCGTCGCCGCCTCCGCGCCTCCTATACGGACGTTTTCGTATTCGTAATATTTCCATTCCCCGCCGAATGTCTTCAGATTGGGAAGTTCTTCCTCGTAAGAAGACGAAAGGTCGTGATTTCCCCGCAGATAGAGAAAATCCGTATTCGGGCAGCTTCTGACGGCCGAGAAAAAGAATTCCTTGTCGCTCATTGGAGGGCGGTCTCCGTCGAAAAGGTCCCCGCAGATCATGACGGCGCGTACCCCTTCGCGCCGGGCGTATTCTGTCATCGACGAAAAGGTCGCGCGCAGCTCGCGTTTCCTTTCCGCCCGCTTTTCGGCGGGAAGTCTTTCGAACGCCGACCCGAGATGTACGTCGGCACAGTGGATTATTTTCATTTATCGTATTACCTTATGTATTTATAACGATATTTTACACGCACGCGACCGGTTTGTCAAGCGGTTTTTCGCCGATTTGTCTTTTTTTCCGTACCGCGTCGAATAAAAAATTAAACAATTGTCTTTACTTTTTCTCCGCGGTATGATATACTGTAAACAAAGTAACCGACAGGGAGTGGCTTTTGCATGAAAAAAACCGTATTTTTGAATCTGGCGCTTGTTTTGGCCGCCGTTCTGATTTTT
>CACZSP010000309.1 GCA_902783905.1 uncultured Ruminococcus sp. | reverse complement strand
GTGATTTCGACGTTCCGGTAAGCGAGGAGCACGCGCGTCTTTGCGCCGCCCTTGCCGACGAGGTCTGCGCGGAGTACGATAAATACAGAAAATGAAACGCGCACGGCTGCCGCTCCTCTGTTCCGCGGTGCTGCTCGTTCTTGTCTGCCTGCCCTCCGCCGCGGCGTCCGCCGGAGATCAGCCGGTGACGGTGAGGATCGAGGTCGGTTACTCCGAGGGGCGGCTGTACTATAACAAACAGATCCCGGTACGGGTGACTCTTTCCGACCGGTCCGGGACCGACCTTTCGGGCAGCGTCGAGTTGTTTCCGCTATACGACGGCACCGAAGCCGTCGTCCCGGCTTTCGTCGAAACAGGCATGCCTTTTTCGCTTGAGGCGGGCGGGGAGAAGGAGCTTGAAATACCGGTGACGGGGACGGGAGATCACCTTGCGGGGATCGGATGCCGCGTGCTTGACGGCAGAGGCTGCGAGATCGCCTCCTGCGAGGAACGGTTTGACGACGGTTACCGGCGCACGGCTAGGAAAGCCCGGCTTATCGGCTGGCTGACGAACCGGCAGGACGATCCTTTTATCTTCAGCCTTCTCGACGGGGAACTGTCGTATTTCGTATCCGGCGAACCGCAGACCGTTTCCGTCGAGCATATCAGTGCCGACAGGTTCCCGTCGGACGAGTTGCTCATAGATTCGTTCGATGTGATCCTCGTCGGAGATACCGATCTTTCGGACTCTTCAATCTTTTCCGACAGGCAGAGAGAACTGTTGTCCTTTTATCTGAGGGCGGGCGGAAGGATCGTCGTCGGCACCGGAGCCCGCGGCGCGGAGACCCTGCGCGGGTTTTCCGAGTTTCTTTCCTTCGATCCATCCGAAGCGTGCCGGTATAACGGCGGGACTTATTCGGACTCCCGAAAATTCCCGGAAGGTCTGGCAGTGTCCGATCTGTCGGAAGATCATTTCAGAAGCAACACTTATTACGGGGAAGGGCTGTTGCATTGGGTCAGCGAATCGACCCGGTTGTTCGTGACACCGTTTTCCCTCGCCGACCCGGCTTTTGAAGGCAGTCTTGAAAAACAGCGTTATATAATGGATATGACGGACTCCGCCGATATTGCCTTCCTCAACCGGTTTTCGAATATATGGAGCGGCTCGGGCGGTCAGGTGATAAGCGGAGAGTACGCCGACGCGGGATTTCTGGTCGCCGACGTCCGCGACAGATCCCCCTCGGGGATCGCAATGGCCGCCGGGATAATGATTTTTTCGGTATGCGGGATCGCGCTTCCCGTCGTTATACTGAAAAAAAGGCGCCGGGAAAAGCTGATACCCGCCGTCCTGTGCGTTTCCGCGCTCGTCTTTTCCGCCGTACCGGTCCTGATCGGGGTGACGGTAAAGGGGCCCGATTCGGTCTTCACCCTCAACGTCGTAAAAGCGTCGGGTCCGGAAATCGATCACGGGGTCCTTTTGACAGGAGTGTACGCGTCGGGAAGAGGCGACAGGGAGCTTTCCTATCTCACGCCGGGAGTCAGCGTCGGTATTCCGAAGGATAACCTGGCGGACAACGGAAAACTGGAGGTTCCGGATACGCTTCCGTCCCGGATCAGCTTTTCCGACAGCACGTCCGCCGTCTACCGGGACGTCGCCAAGGATTCGCATATCGTCGATTCGGCGAGATATTTCGACACAGGGTACCGCGGACTGACGCTTTCCTGCGCGGGATCCTATGATGAGTGGGTCAGGATCGTCAACGGAACGGGAAAGGATCTGTCCGACGCCTTTCTCTTCGGCCACGGCTATTATCTTTACGTCGGCGATCTGCCGGCGGGAGTTGACGTCACGGTCGACACGTCGTCTGTTTTTAACGCCGAAATATCCGGAAGAAACGCTTATTTAAGCAGTCTGACAGACAGTCGGGCAGTCGAAAAGGAAACGGCGGGGATGATGGCGGAAAGTCTGGCGGAGGCGATCGCGTCGGGGTTCTACCGGGACGGGTCCGCCGCCGAAGCAAAAGCCGAGATCACCGATACTATAATTGGATTCCGCTTCGGCTCAAACCTTCGTTATAAAGCTTACTATTTCAAGTCGTCTTCTTCGGCGGGAGGTCCCTTTCCGTCGCTCCGCAAAAAGGAGGACGACTTTCACCGGGCGACGGTAATATCCTGCGCCGGAACGCTGCTCGACACGTCCGGATCCGGGATGATCCTCGGAGCTTTCGACGGCTCCGCGCCGGATATGACTCCGCTGATCAACGGAAAAAAGGCGCGCTCGCGTTATTCGCTTACCCTGGTTTACGCCTGCCTGCAGACGGAGTCGTCAGAGAGATAGGATGGTACCGCATATTCCGCCGAAGAGAAACCGCCGCCGGGAGTCAGGATGAAGAAATCTATTAATCAGCGCTTTCTCAAAAAACTGAAAATCGCTTTCTCCGCGGCGCTGGCTGTTCTTTTCTGCCTGTCCGTCGGAGCCGCGGCGGCCGACGGGACCAGGCCGGTGACGGTCAGTCTCGAGGCCGGTTACTCCGAGGGGCGGCTGTACGTAGACAAGCAGATGCCGGTGCGCGTGACGCTGCGCAATCGGACGCCTTCTCCCGTTTCGGGGACTTTCGTACTGACCCCGTCGGACGGTTACGGACCGGTTTCCGCCGAGCCCGCCTTTATCGAGACCGCTGCGCCTTTTTCGCTGGGCGGTAACGAAGAAAGAACTGTGGAAATACCGCTCACGGCGCTCGGCTCAACGGCAAACGGAATATCCTGCCGCGTGCTCGATACCGGCGGCAGGGAGATCGCTTCATACGATCTTGCCTTCGGCGACTGGCACCTTTCGAAAGCGCTTCTGGTCGGATGGCTGACCTGCCGGCAGGATGACGCTTTCGTCTTTGAAAAACTGAACGGATTGAAAATCACCGGTCCGGAAACCGCCGTGGAGCATATTTCAGCCGACAGATTCCCGGGTTCTCTTTCGCTGATAAACTCTTTTGACGTGATACTCTGCGGCGACCTCGATTTCGGGGAGGACTCCCCTTTTTCCGAAAGTCAGAAGCGGCTTCTGGTCGATTACCTGCGAGCGGGAGGCCGGGTCATAGCCGGCACCGGGACTCACGGAGCCGGAACGCTCGCGGCGTTCAGGGAGTTTTTTACCGAAGATCCGTCCGGATCTTGCGTTTACGAGGGTGAAAGGTTTACCTTCGAGCGCAATCTCGGCGGGAGGATCATATCCTTCCGGGACGTTCCCGCTTCATCCTTCGCGGCGGAGTTTGCCGTCGCTGTCAGATCGCCGCTGTATCTGACGTCGGACAGCGTATGCCTCATGGCGACGCCGTTTTCGCTGACCGATCAGTCGGTCGCCGAAAGCACGGACAATCAGAGCTTTATAGTCTCGCAGTGCGTTTCCTACGTCTGGATCACGCCAAACGGCAAAAGCGTTGCCGGCGGTGATCCGGCGGTGAGCGGCGTAAACGCCGACGCAAGATTTCTCGTTTCAGACACGAGAGACAGAACTCCGTCCGGATCTGCGATACTTGCCGGGGTCGTTCTTTATTCCGCGGCGGGGATCGTTCTTCCGGTCGCCGTGCTTCGGAAGAAGCGCAGGGAAAAACTGATACCGGTTGTCATTTGCGCGTCGGCGGCACTGTTTTCCGTCCTTTTTACCGGGTACGGAAGACTGGTCAGGGGCGGCACAGCCGTCTATACCCTCAATACGGTCCGGCTGTCGGAGTCCGGACTCAGCCGCGCCGCTCTGCTGACGGGGGTCTATTCCCCGCGCAGGGAAGATCTCGAGCTTTCCTTTGAAGTAGACGGGAGCGTCTCCGCCGGACTGTCGCAGAGAAATCTTTGCGGCAACTGGCAGCGCAGAATCCCCGATACGCTTCCTTCCCGCGTGACGTACGACGGAAGCGTTTCGGTGACGTACGCGGCGGAAAAAGACAAACGGCTGGTCAACGCAGCGGAGTATGTCAGCGACGGTTACGCGGGGCTGAGTATCACCGCGTTCGGCAAAGCGAGGCAAAACGGGCAGGCGGCGGTGATCTTCCCGTTTTACGACACGGTAAGGATAGAAAACCTGACCGGGAGGGATCTTTCCGACGCCTTTCTGTTCCGTCAGGGATATTATTTCCGCGTCGGGGATATTCCCGCCGGAGAAACTGCGCAAATCGATATCTCGGCGTGGGTCGACGGTATGACCGATCCTGCGCAGTACCTTTTCTCGTCTGACGCGTTCTACGCTTCGAAATCCGATCCGGCCGCCGTTGCCGAAAGCCAGGCCGGGAGTCTTGCGGGTCTGCTGGTCGATTCGTTTTACCGCGGCCTGCCCGACGCCGAAGCGCGGGACGAGGCCGAAAGAACGGTGAAGGGATTCGGGCTCGGCGGGACCGCGGAATACAGGGCGTATTATTATAATACTTCTCTTTCGGGAGGAGGACCTTTTCCCTCGCTCCGCGGAAACGAAAGCGATTACCGCAAGGCATGGGTCACCTCCTGCGCCGGGACGCTGTGTGATCTCGACGGGCTGAACGGCGGGAACGCGATACTGTTCGGCGCCTTCGACGACGGCGCGCCGGATATGACGCCGCTTGTCAACGGAAAAAAAGCAGACGCGCGTTTTTCGCTGACCTTCGTATATTTTATTATTTCCTGAATTATTTTCTGACTGACGATTTATTTCCGTCCGCCGCGCGAGCGGCGGCAAAAGGATCAAAATGAAACTGAAACACGCTCAAATTCTGAAGATTTTCGCCGCTGCCGCGGCGCTCGCCGCGATGCTGTTTTCCGTTTTTCCCGCCTCGGCGGCGGGCGACGGCGTCACGGTAAAGCTCGAGGCGGGATTCGACGGCACCGTTCTGACCGGAAGGTGGAACCCCTTCCTCGTCACCCTGAAAAACAGCGCCGAAAAGGATTATTCGGGTAAGATCGTACTCAGCTTCGGCAGGGGCGGCTGGATCGGGAGCGACGACGAAACGGTGACCGTCGAAAAGGACTACGTCCTTCCCGCCGGAGTCGAAAAAACGGTGACGATACCCGTTTTTCCCGACGTTTACGGCACTTACGGATACGTGGATTATTCGCTGACCGGTGTAAAGAAGACGGCGGAGACGTCGGGAAGGCTCCAGCTTAACAACGCGAGAACGGGAGACGACGTTTTTCTCATAGGATGTCTTTCCGAGAACGCAAAGGACGCGCTGACGCTGGGCTACGTGAACGGGAGCGATCTTGTGAAGACCTATACCGTCTGCGTCGCCCGGATACACCCCGACGGTTTTCCGTCCGACGAGCATCTTATAGACGCCTACGACGCGATCGTTATCGGGGACGCGGATTTTTCGGCGTCGTCGTCCTTCTCCCAGAGCCAGATCGAGCTGCTTAAGCATTATATTCTGGCTGGCGGGACCGTCGTCGCCGGCACCGGCGAGCACGGAGGAAAGAATCTGGACGGGCTTTCGGAGTTTTTCACCTCCGATCCGAAGACTTCCTGCGTTTATTCGGGAAGCAGAAATTATACTTCTTTTTACAGCAGCGCAAAGGGGAACGTAAGGTTTTCTATCACCGACGCGCCCTATTCGACGGTAAACGACGCGTCTTTCGCCGTAGTCGGCAGCGACACGGGTGAAAACTACCCGCTTTTCTACCGTCACAAGACCTACAATCTCTTCCTGACGCCCTTTTCTCTCGGAAATCCGGGGATCAGCGGGAGTACAGACAACCAGACCTTCCTCGCCGGCAATATCTTCGAATATTCGGGCATCTCCGCAAAAAACGCAAGCACGTCCCACGATTTCCTGTCCGCCTCGACGCGCGACAGAAGTCCGTCGGGTACCTTCCTTATGATCGGAGTGGCCGCGTACATACTGCTCGGGATCATCGGGGCGTTCATTTTCTTCAGGAAGAAAAAGCGCGAAAAAATGATCTGGATCGCGATCCCCGCCGCGGCTCTCGCATTTGCCGCCCTGTTTACGGTATACGGGGCGCTGCGCAGAGGCGGAGATTCGCTTAACACGGTCAAAGTCGTTTATCTGTCGGAAAGCGGTAAAAACCGCGCCGAGATACTGACCGGCGTTTACTCATCCGGCGGCGGACGCTGCAGGGTGTCCTACGAGGGGATCGACGCGCTTGTCCCGGCCGGCAGCTATTCCGACGTTACGCGCACAAATCTTACCGCGCCCTCTGCCGTCTTTCTGGGCGCGGATTGCGGCGCGTCTTTCGCCGGCGTGACCAAGGACACCTATCTTTATACCTCGGCTTCATATTACGACACGAGGTACGGCAATCTCGGAGTCGTGCTGCTGTCGAGTTCGGACGGGTCGGAGGTAACGGTCAAAGTCTCGAACAACACCGGACGGGACCTTAGCGACGTTTTCGTCAACATAAGCGGATATCTCATCGGTTTCGGAGATATGAAAAACGGGGAAGCCGCCGAAAGGAAGATCGACGATCTTATAGGCAAGCTCTGGGGTTCGTCCGGCGCTGATATAACTAAATCCGGCGCCGCTCTGATCTATGAAGCCTGCTATGAAAAGGCGGGGCTTACCGGCGCGAAATACGAGACCGAGGCGCTGGACGTACTCAACGGATCCCGGTACCGGTATTACAACGGTTCGTACTATTACGGGAGACGTTCCGCGGGCGCCGATTTCAGCTCGCTGAAAAAGTACCCGGATCTTTACAAAAAGGCCTGCCTTATCTGCGATTCGAGCAGTCTGTTCAGCGCCGGCACGGCGAATTCATATTCGACGGCGTACTCGCCGTCCTCGTTCACCGTCTGGGTCGGCGGGTTCGACGAGTTCGGAGACGGGCGGGTGCTTCT
>CACZSP010000308.1 GCA_902783905.1 uncultured Ruminococcus sp. | reverse complement strand
GTGCGGTATTGCCTTAAAATTGCGTGCTGTCAGATGAAGGGGCGCCTGTCGAGAACGATCTTCAGCGGACGCGCGGTCCGGATCTTTCCCGGCAGCGCCGTCTGGAGCTCGGCAAGACAGCAGACCGAGCCGAAAAGCATGTGAAGATCGTTGAAGGATTCGTCGCGCTCGGGATCGAGCGAGCACATCATCGCGATATACTTTCCGGCAAAATCCTCCAGCCGTTCCTTTCCCTCGTAAAAGCGGTGAGGCGTCTGCCTCATAGCTCTCGTAAGCGAATAGACGACGTCAACGTCGATAAACCCGCACCGGCGGATCAGGTTGCCGTATTCGGGATTTCCGACGCCGTTGTCCATAAGGAAGATGCAGGTGTCGATTATCTTTTCCGGGTATCTGAAGGGCATGCGCGCGTACTCGTGATTGAAAAGATAGTGAAACCCGCCCGCCATGTATTTGTGCACTCCGCACGCCTTGGGTTCGCCGTTTTTCGAAAAGAAAAAGAATCCGTATTCGGGGTCCGAGTGCTCCCACATCCATGAAAAATACCATTCGAGCCATTCGGGCGTCGCCGCTCCGGTATTGACCAGGCAGGGAAGTATACCCGCGCCCTTGTGGGACTCGGGCCACGGGTTCTGCCAGTCCACCTCGTTTTCAAGAAAAGCGTAAAGGCCCTCTTTCGTCAGGACGCGGTCGAGACAGGCGCACCGGCGGAGCGGGGACGCGTCGAAAAGCTCGAGCGCCGCCGTGCAGTGGGCCGTCGTGTGGATCGTGTGATGAGTCGGCTCGCGGAACATCCCCGTGACGGGATCCTGCATTGACCGGAGTATGCGCACCCATTCGGCGCGTTCTCCGGGATCGCGGGGGAATTTCCCGATCGTGTAAAGGATATTCGCAGCGTCCGCGCATCCGTACTCGTTCCGTCCGGTATTTCTTCCGCTGCCGTTGTCCCACGCCCATCTTGCGTAGTCACCGGCGGCGAGCCGGTGCCGGGCGACGCATTTTTCGATGCTGTCGACGAGACCGTCGATATTTACAGGGTCCATTCCGTCATTTCCTTGTCTGCCCGGGATTTGATTTCCGTAGCCTTTATATATTATACTACAAAGCAGCCCGGAATGGAAGAGCGGAAAACGCATCGGAGGCGATTATCCGCTTTTTTACGAGTATTGTTCGCGCCTTAACGCGGAGAAAAATAATATACTTGTTTTATTTATCGTTTGGTGGTATAATTTATAAGATAAGCTCATCAGTGCTTTCGTCGCTGCGCGAAACAATCCGGAGGAAAAATGATTTTCAGGTCGATAAACAGTTATCTGACGCTTCTCGACGCCGAGGGACTTCTCGTTTCTTACGACGTGACCGACGTCACGAAGACAGTCAGGCATTATTCGTTCAATTCGAAGGACGTCACCGGGGGCACGCTTTTCGTTGCCAAGGGAGTTCATTTCAAAAAGGAATATCTCGACGAGGCCTTCTCCCGCGGGGCCGTCGCCTACGTCGCCGCGGCTCCGGTTGCCGGTTGCGGGGAATGCATAATTGTCAGCGACGTCCGCCGGGCAATGGCGGTGCTGGCGCGCGAATTCTGGGGAGATCCGTCAGGAGAACTCGAACTTTTCGCCATAACGGGCACGAAGGGAAAATCCACCACGTCGTTTTTCCTTAAATACATACTTGACGGCGACGCCGAAAGAAAAGGCGGCAGCGTCTGCGGCCTGAGCACGACGGTCGACCAGTTCGACGGGAAAACTCACAAATACCCGATGAACACGACCCCCGAGTCCCCGGATCTCTACCGGCTGCTTCACGCCGGGACGGAGAACGGGCTGGACCGTTTCGTCGTCGAGTGCTCCTCGCAGGCGCTCAAATACGACAGGGTATGGGGACTTGAGTTTGCCGTGGCCGCGATAACGAACGTCGGTTACGATCATATCAGTCCGTCGGAGCATCCGGATTTCGACGATTATTTTTCGTCCAAGCTTTCGATTTTCGACAGGTGCCGGGTTGCCTGCGTAAATCTTGACGACCCGCACGCCGACAAAACGGCAGAATACGCCTCGCGCTGCGAAAGAGTCGTGACTTTCGGCTTTTCCTCGGGAGCGGACGTCAGGGCCACCGATATCGAATGCGACGGGGCGGGCAGCAGGTTCACGGTCAACGCGTTCGGCGAGAGCGAGCGGGTATCCCTGCCGATGGCGGGTAAATTCAACGTCAGCAACGCTTTGTGCGCCGCCGCCATGGCGCTGTCCGCCGGCGTTCCTCTTTCGGTCTGCGCCGGCGCTTTGTCGGGCGCGAAGGTCGGCGGAAGGATGGAATGCCATGAAAGCGCCGACGGAAAAGTGCGGGTCATAATCGATTTCGCCCATAACGAGCTTTCCTTCAGGGCGCTTTTCAACGCCGTCGAAAGGGATTATCCCGGCTGCGCCGTCATAACCGTCGCCGGCTGGTACGGAGGCAAGGCGCAGAACAGACGGAAGGAAGTCGGCCTGCTCACCGCGGTCCATTCGGACCTCACCGTCATAACCGAAAAGGATTCGGGAGACGAGCCGTTTTCCGACATTGCTTCGGAGGTCGGCAGGTGGATCGCCTCGGCCGGCGGCAGATACGCCGTCTTCGAAAACAGGCGTGCGGCGCTCGAATACGCCTTTGCCGTCGATACCGGAGAGCGAAAGAAACTGATCCTTCTCTGCGGTCAGGGAGCCGACAGATGGATCAAACGGGGCGGGGAATTCGTTCCGACGCCGTCGGACAACGACAACCTGGAGACCGTTATGGAAAAATACGACCGGGAGCATCCGGGGGGAAAGAGCGAATGAACAAAAACGTTCTCGGCGTTATTACCGACGCTATGCCGAAAATGTCCAAAGGACAGAAAAGCATCGCATCGTACGTGCTCGCACACTATGAAAGCGCCGCATATATGACGGCGTCAAGGCTGGGAAGCGAAGCCGGAGTGTCCGAATCGACCGTGGTGCGCTTTGCCACCGATATCGGATACGACGGATATCCGGAAATGCAGAAGGCGCTCCGGGACGTCATCAGGACGAGTCTGACCTCCGTTCAGCGGGTCGAAGTCACCAACAGTCTGCTCGGAGACGATTCCATCCTCGACCGGGTGCTTGTCAGCGACGCCGCCCGGATCAGGGACACCCTCGAACACATCGACAGGGCCGCCTTCGACGACGCGGTCGGAAAGATCGTTTCGGCACGCGATATTTATATTATCGGAGTAAGGTCGTCCTCCTCGATCGCGGACTTCCTGAATTACAATCTGCGGATGATCTTCGACAACGTAAGGTTCGTGCGGACCACGTCGCGCAGCGAGATGTTCGAGCAGCTGCTGAACGTCGGGCAGGGAGACGTTCTGATCGCCGTCAGTTTCCCGCGCTATTCGACGAGGATAATAAACGCCGTCGAGTATGCCCGCGGAAGCGGGGCGGACGTCGTTTCGATAACCGACGGGCCCTCCTCTCCTCTTGCCGCTTTCTCCGACCAGCTGCTGGCTGCGAGATCGGATATGATGTCGTATATCGATTCTCTCGTGGCGCCGCTGTCCATAGTGGACGCGCTGATAGTTGCCGTTGCGAAGCGCTGCCCGGACAGGGTCAGGGAACGGCTCGAAAAGCTTGAAAAAATCTGGGACGAATACGAAGTATATGACAAATCGAGAAACTGACGGCACCCGGCGCGCGCCGTCGGTCGCCGTGATAGGAGGAGGCGCCGCCGGGATGTGCGCGGCATATTTTGCCGCCCGGCAGGGAGCCGCCGTTACGGTTTTTGAAAGAAACGGAAAAAACCGCCTCGGCAGAAAGATCGGCATCACCGGAAAGGGCAGATGCAATCTGACGAACAACTGCGACGTAAGGGATTTTCTCGCGAACGTTCCGCGCAATCCGAAATTTTTGTATTCATCCGTCGCCGCGTTTCCTCCCGCAAAGGTCATGGAATGGTTCGAATCGGCCGGAGTACCGCTTAAAACCGAACGCGGCAACAGGGTTTTTCCGGTTTCCGACAGGGCGACCGATATCTCCTCGGCGCTTTCGCGCATGATACTTGACGCAGGCGTCCGGGTTACCGAGGCGAAAATCGTTTCGGTGACGGCGGCCGACGGCGGCTTTGAGATAAAAGACGGAACGCGCGTCTTCCGTGCGGACAGGGTGATAATAGCGACGGGAGGCGCCTCCTATCCCGCCACCGGCTCCGACGGAAGCGGATACTCGCTGGCGGCGGCCCTCGGACACAGTGTGATCCCGCCGCGGCCGTCTCTCGTCCCGATTACCTGTATCGGCGGAGACTGCGCCGAAATGCAGGGGCTGTCGCTGAAAAACGTCGGCTTTTCGGTTGAGGATCCCTCCGGGAAAAAGGTTTACGGGGATTTCGGAGAGCTTCTGTTCACTCATTTCGGAATAAGCGGACCGGTCGTTCTTTCGGCATCGGCGTG
>CACZSP010000307.1 GCA_902783905.1 uncultured Ruminococcus sp. | reverse complement strand
CGGACGGCGCCGGGAGATGGCGCGGAAACCCGGGAACAACCGAACCGATCGGATTATCGCGGTATCCTCTGCCGCTTCCGCCTGACGATCACGCACGCAGAAAGGGAGAGGAGCGAAGCGACGGTGATTACTATCAGCGCACCGGTTCTGTCGCCGGTGTAGGGAGAAACGTTCTCGTTCCCTTGAGCAAGCTCGTAACAACCGCCGCCGGTCAGTACGAAATCCCCATCGTTGCTGCGCGTGAAAACAGCGTTATAAGTCCTGTTTTTCCCTGACGGTTCAAAAAGATATTGCGGATAATATCCTTGCGGATTATCGCCTTCTGAAAATTCAATCAGCAGTTCATATCCATCTTCATCAATGGAAAGGACCTCCCATCTGACGACTGCTTTTCTTGCGTCAAAATATTGTACCGGCAGCACAGGATCGGGCGATACTATTTCAGACACCGAAACGACCTTTTTCAGATACACTGAAGCAACTATCGAATCGATCGTCAATCCGTTAGGAAAATGCGCGTATGCTTTCTCATACTTCAAGTCTTCGTTATTCCAGTCTGTGAGAGCATAAACAAAACTGCCTCCCGATATTCTCCATCCGGACGCGGTATTGGAAAAAAACACGTCAACCCATATCGGGCATGGTGTAGAGTCTGTATACTCCCGGCTCATCCAAACCTTAGCTTCGGCTTTTTCGCCGTCCGATTCAAGATCTTTGATTATTATATCGGCGGGTTTTTCGGGCCAGTAGAAAACGTGATCGGGATCCTGATCTGAAGGGATATATGTGAACTCGAATTTGGTCCTGATAGTATATTTTCTGTACCCCATCGGGAGGAAGGAAACGAACGTGACAGTCCCGTCCTGATTTTCTGAAAAAGTCGGTTGCATATCTTCTTTCCGCGACGAACACCGGTACATCCATGCGCTGTCAGCGATCCCGTCGACGTAGACCCGGTGTGCCTCTGAAGAAACGGCGTCGCGTGTAGTAGTAACTAAACGTCCGATCCCTCCGAATCTTTTTTGCGAACCGTCCTGATAAGTCATATATATTCTGTACGCCTCATACAGCAACTCCTTCGCTTCTGCCTCTGTAATCGCGGAGTCCGCGGCAAAAGAAGTGACTGTAAAACAACTGAAGATCGAAAGCAAAATAATTAAGTTAAGAAACAGCCCTACTAAAACGTGTGCTTGTTTTCTCAAAACTTTATTCATATTTGATTTCCCCCTTTCCTCTCATCCCGCCTTTGCCTTCCGCCTGACAATCACGCACGCCGAAAGGCAGAGAAGCGCGACGGCGGAATATGCGCAGAGCGTCTTCAGGATACCGTCTCCGGTCACGGGATTTTCCGGGAGCACGTCCACTTTTTCAAAATCATTTTCCGGTCTGTTGAAAGTGATAAATTCAAGGAAAGCGCAGTCGTCCATCCGCCAGCCGTCCGCGGTCCTCGCGAAGGCAACCGGGACCTTCCTAAAAGCTGATCCGTCATAGTTATAGACGTAAACGTTCGCCTGCGCGACGTCTCCTTCTGTCCGAAGGTCCCCGACTGCCTGTATACTGCAGTTCCACCACCAGGCAGACTGTGCCATCCATTCCTTCCCGTTTGAGTCGGTATACAGAAAATCACGTCCCCTTAAGTCTTTGATCAGCCCGTAAAGCAACCGGTCGGTCGCACCCGGCGTGAGAATAGTGTGCAGACGGACTTTAAGTTCGGAAACCGAACCGTAATAATTCGCCGGAGAACGGTCGGCGTTCCATTCCGTCATAGGTACGGCAAACGGACTGAACGGCATGTAGATCACGTCTTTGGTTTCTCCGTCCCGGATAACGGCGTCATCCGGCAGCTGATCTTTCGGCACTCCGTATACGTTATACCATAAAATCGCCTGATTGGGATACCACTGGATATATCCCACGTCGTGACAGACTTTTTCGCAGATATCGTACGCCTCTCGGTAGGTAAGCCCGTCCTGAGCCGACGCAGGAAGACAGAATGATGCGAAGATAATAAACGACGTTATTGCCGATAATAGATTTTTAATTCTTTTCATTTTAATCGCCTCCGCTTACGTTCAGATTAGTATCCGCATAATAAAATAACGCCATATTGCTGAAAAGCGTGTTTTCTTCTATTGCGTAAATTCCAAAGAATGCGTTACCGTAATGAGGATTCATTATCAAAACAGTAGAAGATATCGGGTCATATCCAGTAATTGACATATAATGTCCGTAATCCGATCCGTTATAAGGTGCTCCTGAGATATCATTCCGGAAACGCGGCATCATTCGCCGGCAAAACGTCTGCGCCGAACACGAAGTAAAACAACTGAGCTCGTGACTGCAGCCGCGACCGCAGCACAGAAATATATCCCGCTTACGTCGCCGGTATCCGGAGAAGAATTATCAATTATGAAAACCGTTCTCGCGTTCAGATCTCCCTTCCATTCCTCAACATCCGTTTTCCCTGTAGCCATATCGTACACCGATCCTCCGGTCAAACGCCAGGCGCCTGTCATTTCATGACCGTTCGGATATTTATCCGGGTAATCGTACGGTTGAAATTGATATGCCCAGTACTTATAGTTCGGATCGAAGGAAAACACCGCGTCATAGTAATGGTGTTCAAAGCTGTAGTCCGGAAGCCATTTTCTTTCATCGAGCACAACTTCCAATTCAGTGCTGCTTATTTTCAGAACTTTTTCAAAAACAAAGGATCGTTGCAGACCTGTTTGATCCAGGGCGGGAGAATAAGGTTTTCCGTCTTTTTCAGCCCTCCAGTAAAAATCGGGATCACCGAAGGAGCATGCAAATCCGGCAATTCTCGAAAGATGCTGTTCTGTTTTATATACAAACAAATCATCGATTGCACCTCCGTACGCCGGAATCGTCCGGAAGTTTTCGTTGTTCCATTCCGAAAAAGCAAAAATGAGGTTGCCTCCGGATATTCTCCATCCTTCGTCCGTATCAGAAAAAACGACGCTGACCCAAATTAAGTGAAAATGCCCGAGTGGACGGAGTTGTGTATACTTTATTTGTTGATTCATCAATACGTCCGCCGAAGCGGTTTTGCCGTTCACCTTGAAATTTCGCAGCGTAATATCTTCAGGTTCTTTCGGATATATTTTTTCGTCCTCATTAAGAGGTGCTCTTGTCCTGATTATTCTCGGAATAAAATACTCTCTGGGGTAAGTGAATTGATAAGGCACAAACGTTACCGTCCCGTCCCCGTTGTCATAATAGGTTTTCCCCCCGTTAAGAAGTGTAACGGTTTTTCCTCCTATATCATACTTTTTCATTTCCAGAAGGGGATGCTCGAAAGCAAATTCCGGCCCTAACGAAACTCCGGTCTGCCCGGACGCCTGGACAACGTCGCTGTACAATTCGGTGCATTGATACATCCACATTTTATCCGCGATTTCTTCGGCGTATATTCCCCTTGAATTACGGCGGACGGTTTCTACCGGCAGAGTCAGCCCGGATTCTGTACTGTCATAAGGTTTGCCGGGAATATAATCCGGCCAAAGTTCGTTCAGAACAATATGACTCATAATATACAGATTATGCGCTGCAAGGATCAGTTCTTTTGCTTCTTTTTCCGTAAAGTTTTCAGTTCTTCCGGAGACATCGATAAGAAAACCCGCCGGGATTAATAACAGCGATAGAATAGCTGCGATTGCTTTTTTAAAAATTTCAGTCCGTTTCATTTTTATCCCTCCCCTTAATTTACAAAAGACGAAAAGAACAAAATATCGATACTGTTATAAAGAAAATTTGCAT
>CACZSP010000306.1 GCA_902783905.1 uncultured Ruminococcus sp. | reverse complement strand
TGGGATCGTATTCGGGATGTTCTGCGGCGACCGTCTTGGCAGCGTTCTCGAGAGCTTTCTTTGTTACGGGGCACGCCTTCACGCAGAGGGTGCAGCCCATGCAGTCGAGAGGAGATACGGCCATCGTGAACTTGTAAGTCGTCTTGATGACCGGCTTTTCGGCGAAGAGAGTGGACTTCGGAGCCTTTTCGGCTTCCTTCTCGTTCATAGCGAAGGGTCTGATCGCGGCGTGCGGGCAGACGAACGCGCAGTTGTTGCACTGGATGCAGTTTTCGGGCTTCCATACGGGAACGTAAACGGCGACGCCTCTCTTTTCGTAGGCGGCGGCTCCCTGCGGGAATGTACCGTCTGCGCAGTCTCTGAACGCGGATACGGGGAGAGAGTCTCCGCGCATCGAGTCGACCGGCTCGACTATTCTGTTGACGAAGTCGACGAGATCCTTTCTCGGTCCCTTTGCTTCGGCCTTCGGCTTGTCGTCGGCGCAGGTCGCCCAGGCGGCGGGAACGTCGACCTTAACGAAAGCGTCGGCTCCGGCTTCGATGGCGGCGTAGTTGAGATCGACTATCGCCTGTCCCTTCTTGATGTAGGACTTGTACGCCATCTTCTTCATATATTCGATTGCGTCCGCCTTCGGGAGAATTCCGGCGAGCGCGAAGAAGGCCGACTGAAGAACGGTGTTCTTGACCTTTCCGTTGCCTATCCTCTTGAGGGCGATACCGGTACCGTCGATGATGTAGAAGTTGATCTTATTTTTCGCTATGTACTTCTTGACGGCGCTCGGCAGATGCTTGTCAAGCTCTTTTGCCTCCCACGGGCAGTCGAGCAGGAAGGTGCCTCCCGGCTTGACGTCCTGTACCATGTCGTACTTGGACAGATAGGCATGGTTGTGGCAGGCGACGAAGTTCGCCTTGGTGATGTAGTAGGGGCTCTTGATCGGGTTGTCGCCGAATCTCAGATGCGAGATGGTGATGCCGCCCGTTTTCTTCGAGTCGTACTGGAAGTAGGCCTGGATGTACTTGTCGGTGTGGTCGCCGATGATCTTGATCGAGTTCTTGTTGGCGCCGACCGTTCCGTCTCCGCCGAGGCCCCAGAATTTGCAGGAAATGGTTCCCTTCGCGGCGGTGTCGGGGCATTTTTTCTCGCGCAGCGAGAGCTTCGTCACGTCGTCCTTGATGCCGATGGTGAAGCCGTTCTTCGGCTCGGCGGCGGCAAGGTTTTCGTAAACTGCGAAGATCGAAGCGGGAGTCGTATCCTTGGATCCGAGTCCGTAACGTCCGCCGACGACTTTGATATCGCCTCTGCCGTTCTGTGCGAGAGCGGTGACGACGTCGAGGTAGAGAGGCTCGCCGAGGGAGCCGGGCTCCTTCGTCCTGTCGAGAACGGCGATCTGCTTGACCGTTTCGGGGATAGCGGCTACAAGGTGCTTCGCGCTGAAGGGCCTGTAGAGACGGACCTTTACGAGTCCGACCTTCTGTCCGTGCGCATTCATGTAGTCGATGACTTCCTCGGTGACGTCGCAGACCGAGCCCATCGCGACGATGACGCGGTCGGCGTCGGGAGCACCGTAGTAGTTGAAGAGCTTATAGTCGGTTCCGAGTACCTTGTTGACCTTGTTCATATACTTCTCGACGATGGCCGGGAACTTGTCGTAGTACTCGTTGCAGGCTTCTCTGTGCTGGAAGAAGATGTCGCCGTTTTCGGCCGATCCGCGCAGGACCGGATGCTCGGGATTGAGGGCTCTCGCGCGGAATTCGTCAATGGCTTTCCAGTCGACGAATTTCTTGAGGTCTTCGATATCCCAGACTTCGATCTTCTGGATCTCGTGAGAGGTGCGGAAACCGTCGAAGAAGTTGAGGACCGGAACTCTGCCGGAGATGGCGGCAAGGTGCGCCACGGCGCCCAGGTCCATGATCTCCTGCTGGTTGGTCTCGGCGAGCATCGCGTAACCGGTCTGGCGGCATGCGTAAACGTCGGAATGATCTCCGAAGATGTTCAGAGCGTGGGTCGCGACGCAGCGGGCGGATACGTGGATGACGCC
>CACZSP010000305.1 GCA_902783905.1 uncultured Ruminococcus sp. | reverse complement strand
CGGAAAAATCGAAATAGATCTGGAAAGCGAAGAAGAAAAGCCCGAGCCACGCCCCGCTCCATCCGCGCTCGCCGTCGGAAAGAGCCGAAAAATACTTAAAATAGGCCCCGGCAGCGTCGGCAAGCAGGAGTTTTTTGGCAAAACCGACGATAAATCTGCGCACCCCGGAGGCGAACTTTGAAATAGACAGTCCCCGCGCGCGCAACTGATCCTCGATATCCTTGTATCTGACGATCGGTCCGGCGATCAGCTGGGGGAAAAGCACGACGTAGGTCGAAAAGGTCAGCGGATTCTTCTGATGCGCGGCGTCGCCGCGGTAGACGTCGATAACGTAGCTCATCGCCTGAAAGGTGTAAAAGGATATACCTATCGGGAGCGAAATGCCGAGGACGGGGATCAGCGTCGATCCGGCGATCGAATTGACGGTGCCGGCAAGAAAATCGTAGTATTTGAAAAATCCGAGTATCCCGAGATTGAAGACTGCCGAGAGGACAAGCCAGGCGCGTTTTCTCTTTCCGTCCGGGCTTTTTGAAACCGCCAGGCCGAACAGCCAGTCGAATATCAGCGTTGCGAGCATAAGAAAAACGTATACCGGTTCCCCCCATCCGTAAAAGATAACGCTGAAAACGAACAGAACGGGGTTCCGGAACGCCGGCGGCAGCAGATAGTAACAAAGCAGCACAGCCGGAAGGAAAAATATCAGAAATTCAAGACTTGAAAACAGCATGCTCCGGTTCCTGACGACAATCGTTCTTTTTTGAGATGATTATATTATATCACAAAACCGCGAAAAACGCCGGGATAATCGGAAAAAATGTTTGCCGCGGCAATTTGTGTGTTGACTTTTCTATAGTTTTGATATATAATAACTTGATATGATATGCGAATTAATACCTCAAACGGACATCTGAAATGAACCGATACCAGAACAACGGAAGAAGAGTTCCGGAAGACAGATACAAAAGATCCTTCCGTGAATTTGCCGTGATTTACACGGTAATCGTCGCGGCGCTGCTCGCTCTCTGCGGCTTTCTTATATACCGGATAACGAAAACGGTCAGGGGAACCGCTGACGAAAGCGTCCCGATCCCCGCGGCGACTTCCTCGGCCGCCGTTCCGGATACTTCGGATCCCGGCCCGGGGACAGGATACGAAAACACGACCGCTCCGCAGACCGGAACCGAAGCAGTCACGACGGATGACGGTTCCGCGGCGTCCTCCGGGTTACCGCCCGTCACGACATCAGCTCCGCCGGTCACCACGGTGCCTGTAACTTCAGCGGAGCCTCCGGTCACGACCGCTCCTCCCGTCACGACCGATCCTCCCGTTACGACGCGGGAAATCACGACTGCGGCCGAAACTCAAAACGTCAGCCAGCCGGAGCCTTCCTCCCCCGTCATTCTCGCGCAGACTCCCGACGCGGGCGCCGATTATCTGCGCGACGTTGTATTCCTCGGCGATTCGACGACCTACGGGCTCGAAGTGTACGGAAAAGAATTCGTTACGGTCGACCAGATCATTTCGGGAGACGGCGGAACCCTTGATTTTACCGAGATAACGACTAAAAAAGTAAGATATCCGGACGCCGATAAAAGCTTCTACGACAGGGATCTTCTTCTGATAGGAGACGCCGTCGCCCGCCGTCAGCCGAAGATCCTCGTCATAACCCTCGGGCTGAATTTCTCGGCCGAGGCAAACGGATGGGAAGAGGCAAAACTCAAAAAGTATTTTCAGAAGCAGGTCGGAGACCTATACGCCATCGTTAAGGAGAAAAGCCCTTCCACGACCGTCGTATTCCAGACGATATATCCGACAATCGATTCCCGGGTACAGTACGGAACGCTGAAAAACTCAAGGATCGACACCCGCAACTCCTGGCTGCTTGAAAAATGCGAGGAACTCAACTGCCCGGTACTGTGGAGCCACAACTATATGAGCGACGGGAACGGACAGCTCAAAGCCGAATTCAACACCTATCACGGCGACGGGATACATCTCAACCCCGCCGGATTCGCTGCGATGATCGAATATCTGAGAACACACGCAGTAAAATAAACAAGGGACCTGTGAATATGAAAAAAACAATTATCGCCGTAATATCAATCCTTCTTGTCTCGGTTATGCTTTTCTCCTGCGGGGAAAAGGAGGTTTCATACCGTAACGGAGTCGATCTCGCCGCTCTTTCCGCCGAGCTTGAAAAAAATATATCAAAGGCGTCGAATCTTGGCGACGGATCGGAGGATTTTATCGAATTCTTCCTTGATCTCGATTCCTCTCTCTTCACTTCGTCGGTCGTACGCACCCCCACCGGAGCTCTTTCGATAGACGAATACGCCGTTTTCGAGGCAAAGGACGACGAATCGGCGTCAAAGATCGCCGAAGCGCTCGACAAATATCTCGCCGGCAGGAAGGAAGCCTGGGACGGCAGATACAACGCCTCCGAAAAGCCGAAACTGGACAACGCGAAGACCTTCAGATACGGCGAGTACGCCGGATACGTGATCCTTTCCGCATCCGAATCATCCGCCTTTCTCTCCTCGCTTGACAAGGGACTCAGAAACTGACCCGGGACCGCCGGTCCGGGCGCGCTCTCCGTACGCCGTACGATAATAATCATTGACTGAAACTTTTAAGGCAATACCGCACAATTCGCGTGCGTGTATTGGCGAGATATTTTTGTGCCTGTTTTGACTGAGAAATCGCAGGAAAACAGGCG
>CACZSP010000304.1 GCA_902783905.1 uncultured Ruminococcus sp. | reverse complement strand
GTCGGGACGCTTTCCTTCATCTGCTCTTTGTTCATAGCTGCAATGTAATCCATTTTCAGCCCCTCCTTTTTAAGGATAATAAGGACATTCATGCATGAGCTTCGTGCAGCGGACTGCCCCTGCGCAAAAACGCCTAAATATTATATCACACAAACAGAAAAAGTCAAGCATTTTTTAAAAAAATAAAGTATTTTTTTCTATTGATTTTTCCTCCGAAATGTTGTATCATATTGTTGAGTCGAAAAACTTGAGGCGCTGCCGGCGGACGGCGGACCGGAACGGTTCCGGACCGTGTCCGCAGCGCCGACGCGAACCTGCCCCGGAGGAATCGGAATGAAGAAAAGCCAGGTTGCAGTTGTAATATCATCGGTTGCGGTAATCATCGTTACCGCTTTTCTGCTTTTTTCCTGCAGCTGCAAACCGGGAACCGGAACGGTAACCTCCGCGCAGGACTCAACCGCCGGTTACACGGGAACGGAGGGCACGTCGCCCGACACGCTCGCGACGGATCCGGTGACGACCGGGGGCGACACGTCCGGCACCGCAGATCCTTTCGAGACCGATACCTCACCTGAAACTTCGTCCGAAGAATCGTCGTACGATCCAGAGCCGACGTCGGATATTTCGGAAAGCTCCGGCGGACCTTCGACCTCGTCGCCGGGAACCGAAACCGCAGAACCTCCCGCGGTCACGACGTCCGGTCAGGAAGTACCGTCCTCCGAACCCGAAACGACCGCGCGTGAGCCGGAGATCACGACGGCGCCGGAGGAAATAACGACCGCTCCGGAACAAACGACGTCCGAGGCGACGTCGGAGGCGACGTCCGAGCCGGAGGTATCAACCGCCGAAGCGACGACCGGCGTTTCGTCGACCGAAGAGCCGGGAACCTCCGAGGAACCCGGGACTTCGGTTCCCGCCGAAACGGGGAGCGATGCGTCTTCCGCCGAAGAGACTCTGCCCGAGCCCGGAACGAGTGCGTCGGGCGAACAGACCTCTTCTCCCCACGAGCACGTTTTCGGCGAGTGGGAGACGCTGACCGCCCCATCCTGCACCGAGCCGGGTCTGCGCCGCAGGACCTGTCAGTGCGGCGAATACGAGGAAGAACCGGTTCCCGCCACGGGGCACGTCGCCGTTACCGATCCGGCTTCTCCCGCGACCTGCGTCACACCCGGCTATACCGAAGGTTCGCACTGTTCGGTCTGCGGCGCCATACTGACCGCACGCACCGAGTATTACGCCGATCACACCCCGATCGTCGTTTCTCCGGCGGTACAGGCGGGAGAAAGAACGCTCGGATATACCGCGGCCGTCGACTGTTCAGTCTGCGGAACTCATATTTCGGCAAGAGAAGCGGTCCCGGCAACCGGATACCGCAACCCGGAGCTTTATTCGTCGGATTATTCGCTCTCTTATCTTTCGACTCTCCCGAACCCGGGAAATCTGACTTCCTTCTATACGGCATTATGTAGCGCGGCGTACGCCTTCCACACCGGTAACGTGACGGCGTCCAGGACGCTCGCATACACCGGACAGACGATAGAATCGCTCTTCCCCGACCCGGATCAGCCCGGAATAAGCGAAGCCGAAAGAAATCAGCGACTTGCGCAGCGCGAACAGCTGATGACCTATTCGATCGCCGCCGAGATACCCGCTCCCGGACTTGACGGAAGAACGATGTATTCGGTGTGGAGTGCCTTCAAGATCGACCATCCTCTCTACTACTGGGTCGGCAATACCGCGATAACCGTATTCGACTACGGTCCGTCGAGACAGCCGTATCTGCTTCTTCTCTGCGACAACGAATACGCCGATCCTTCGGTTCGCTCGTCGTTCAACGAGACGGTATACTCACGGGTCTCCGAAATGCATCTGGCGACCGCGGGAAAAACCTCGGTCTACGCCGTCGCTCTTACGATCCACGATATCATCGGCGAATCCATCGAGTATAAATACGTGAACGGAGTTCCGGATACGGCTCCGCAGTCACACACTATATACGGATTCTTCTCGGGTGCCGGCGGAGTCTGCGAGACCTATTCGAAAACGCTTCAGCTGCTGCTCAACTTCATCGGCATAGAAAACGTGTACGTTTTCAACGAAGTCCACGCATGGAATATCGTCAAAGCCGACGACGGCAACTGGTACTGGATCGACGCGACTTTCGACGATCCTTCCAATCTGAACACCGTTCTTCACATCTTTTTCTTCAAAAACGACACGGAGGATATCTACGCCGGTTCCGGATACGTCGGAAGCGGAAACTTCATAGACAATCATCATTCTCTTCTCGACCCGGCCAACACGGAGTACAATTCCTCTCTCGGACTCTATTTCGTCTACCCGCTTCCCGCAAGATCGCCGGCGCCCTATTCCGGTCCGACGGACTGAAATATTTTTCCGGGAAGAACGTATAGCCGGCCGGTCCTCTTGCCGCCGCATAAACCGTCCGGCTGACCGAGTCCGATCAGAGTTCAATCAGTTAAGGCAATACCGCACAATTCGCGTGCGTGTATTGGCGAGAGATTTTTGTGCCTGTTTTGACTGAGAAATCGCAGGAAAACAGGCG
>CACZSP010000303.1 GCA_902783905.1 uncultured Ruminococcus sp. | reverse complement strand
CTGGTGCGCTTTTGCCATCCCGGCAGACAAAATGTCCACCCTTGCTCTGCCGATAATGATAACCTCACTCGGCGCCGGACTGCTTGCCGCCGGCAGCGTTCAGCGCGGGCTGGGACGCGATCCCGCCGAAGAAAGCGAACCCGAACCCGAAGACGCTCCGGCTTCCGGCGCGGACGACGAAATATACTACACCTGATTCCGGAATACGATATGCGAACGAATCATTACGAGACGATTCCGCCCGAGCTGGCGGAAAGAATGGAATACGAAAAGGCGACCGGCACATACGCCCGGGTCGCCTTCGACGAATCGGCGGCGATACGCCGTTCATCCGGATCCCGACGGACGGTTTTGCGTTCCCCCTTCGTGCAGGACTGCGACAAGATCCTCTACTGCCCTTTTTTCAACAGATACAGCGACAAAACGCAGGTATTCCCGCTTTATAAAAACGACGACGTCTCCCGCCGGATACTTCACGTGCTTCTGGTTTCAAGGATCGCCAGAACGATAGGCGCGGCGCTCAATCTCAACCTCAATCTGATCGAGGCGATATCCCTCGGGCACGACATAGGACATCCGCCCTTCGCACATTCGGGAGAAAAATATCTCGACGAAATAGTGGCGGAAAAGACGGGGAGGCGTTTTTCACACAATATACATTCGGTAAGGGTCCTCGACCGTATCTTTCCCTACAACATCTGCCTTCAGACGCTGATCGGAATCGCCTGTCACAACGGAGAACTGACGCACGACGAATACCATCCGCGTCCGCTGTCGTCCTTCGAAGAGTTCGACGCCATCATCGACGGCTGCGAGCGGGACAAAAAGAACATCGCCGACCTGATACCCTCCACCCTCGAGGGATGCGTCGTCCGGTTTGCCGACGTCATCGCCTATCTCGGCAAGGACAGACAGGACGCGGACCGCTCGGGCTTCCTTCCGGAAAGCGTATTTTCCGACGACGCCATCGGGAGCATCAACGCCGAGATAGTCAACAATCTCGAGGTCAATATTATCGCCAACAGCTACGGAAAGCCCTATATCCGCATGGACGCGGAGCATTACGGCGCAATGATGCAGGCGAGACGTGACAATTACGAAAAGATCTATTATCCCGCGACGGCTAAGGCGGGGCTTGACGCCAACGTCCGCCCTATGATGCGTCTGATGTACGACAAACTGCTCCGGGATCTGAAGGACGGGAACAGATCGTCTCCTGTCTTCACTCAGCATATAGACTACGTCAACGCGGCGCACTACAGGCGAGCCGTACCCTACGAACAGACCGACCCCGACAGGATAGTCACCGACTATATCGCGAGCATGACCGACGATTATTTTATCGATCTTTTCGACTACCTGTTCCCCGGAAGCGGTTATCAGGTAAAATACAAAGGATATTTCGAATGAAACGAGTTTCCGAAAGGTATGTTCCGCTGACGACCTGTCTCTGCCATATCGTAATCAATCTCACCCTGAAGACTCGCCTGTTGAAGGAGGGGGTATCACCGTGAACAAAAAAAAGATGACCGTAAAAAGCCGGATCCTGATCTCCGCCTGCGTCATTGCCGCACTGCTTATCGCCTCTTTGGTGATTGCAATTGCCGTTGAAAACAAAGAGTACTCAGCCGCCGTGGCTTTTTTTGAGGAGAACGGTCTTTCAAAAGACGGTCTTACCAGAAAAGAAGTCAAAGCGGTGTACCGGGACATCACCGAAAAAAGCTTCAAGCTCGGCAAAACTGCAGAGGTACTCGGTATGACGGTCTCCGGATCTGAAACCGAGGCCGACCCGCCGCCCGCCACGGAAGGACCGGACGAAACACAGAAAACGATCGGTGGATCCGAAAAAGAAGAGTATGCTTTTTTTCTGGGGTCGGTCCCTGTCACGGACGGTAACGGCAGAGATTCGAGAAACGTTCTTATCTGCAGAAGCCGGACGGAAAACGTCTGGACCGCCGAGTTCCCGGAAGACATACGGCTGTACAAACACATCGAAACAGAAAACGGAGTGGCAGTCTTTGGAAAAACCAAAACCGCTTCATCCTCCGGGACGGTTAACGGGTACACCGCATTCGTGAACTTCGAAGGCAAGTTGCTGTGGCAGTGCGCCACCGATCACGCGCCCGCCAAAAACGAACTGGTAGAAAAAGCGCTGGAAAACGCCGACGGAAGTCTCGCAGTGTTCGGCCGGGGGGACAGCGAATATCTCTGCGTCTCCCGCTATTCTCCCGAAGGTTCCGAGATTTCTTCCGTCAGCTCCAAAATTGACGGCATCACTTCGATAAGATGCGTCGCCGGTCTCGGTTCCGGTTTTCTTGTCTCGGTCGAACTCAAATCGGTATACGACACCAGGGACGCCCGGCTGATAAAACTGGACGGCAAGGGAAATATTACCGGTGATTATTCATATTCCGAAGACGGGCGCGAGGTTTTCATCACCAATATGATCGAGTACGGAGGTCAGGTCTATCTGTCGGCGTATTCGGTTCCGAAGCAGTATTACTGGGGAAAGGACCGGGAGATCGGAGACGTATTTCACGCTGTTTTTTCAGACAAATACGGGTGGGACGGTCGGAAGCTTAACATCGAAACCGAAGAACTGACCGCTCTCTTCACCGCCAACTATACCGCCGTCCTCCTGGTATGCGATCCGGATAACGTCGTCCCGAAGACACTTTACACCGTTCCCGGCTGCCTGGGAGGAGAGCTGTCCGATGAAACCGACGGCAGTCTCGCATGGGACGTCAACGGGATATCCAGAGTCTCCGTATATCCCGAGGCAAGTTCATTCACCTTTCGGGGAAGCGGTCCTGTACAGCGTTATCTCTTCGGCGCCGACGGTCAGCTCGTCGAAAAAACCGAAACCGACAAAACCTTCCGTTACACCAGATAAGACGGATTATATTTCAGGCGCGCCGCGGTCGCGCCGTCTGAAAAAGGGGCTGTTTAAAAAGTCAACTTTTTAAACAGCCCCGAAAATTCGGCGGACGGGAATCCGCCGAATTTGCGCGAGAATTTCGGT
>CACZSP010000302.1 GCA_902783905.1 uncultured Ruminococcus sp. | reverse complement strand
GCTCTGCAGTTTCGACCCCCTCTGCGATAGTCGGGACCTCGAACAGGCCGGCGAGCCTTATCATGGCTTCAAGCAGCCTTGTATCCCTGCGCTCTCCGAAGGCGCTGCGGATAAACTGCATATCGAGCTTCAGCGCGTCGATGGGGATTTTCGACAGCATGCCTAAAGATGAATAGCCGGAGCCGAAATCGTCCATTTCGATCCTGAAGCCGAGATTGCGCAGCTTTTTCACTTTTTCCACGATATGCTCCGAGTTCTCGGTATATGCGGATTCGGTGATCTCCAGCAGCAGTTCTTTAGCGCTCAGCCCGTTATCCCCCACGATTTCCAGAAGTTTATCGATCAGATCGGGATCGTAGAGGTCGATGCGCGAGACGTTCACCGATACGGGTACGGAGGCGTTAAGGCGCTCCTTCCAGTCCTTTATCTGCGCCGCCGCTTCGGACCACACGTAATGGTCGAGCTCCTGTATCAGCCCGTTTTTCTCGAACAGCGGAATAAACACGCCGGGGCTGACCATCCCGAGCTTCGGATGCTTCCACCGCACGAGCGCTTCGGCGCTGCCGAGGGCCGGTTCGCTTCCGCGGATGTTGTATTTCGGCTGAAAATATACTACGAACTGTTTTTCTTTTATCGCCGCGTGGAAATCGTCGATAAGCTGGTCGGCAAGCACCTCCGCTTCGCGCATGGAGTTGTCGTAAACGCCGACGGGGTTTGTAAGATTTTCCTTTACCGAATCCGCCGCCATTTTCGCGCGGTCGAACCTGCGCTCCATATCGAGCGCTTTATCGACGTCGGAGTAAACGCCCATTCTGAGCCGGACGTGGTTTTCGCCGCCGTCGAGCGGAACCGAAAGCTCGTTGAGGAAGCCGGCGCCGTATTCCGCGCCGTGCGGACAGTAGAACATAAACGTGTCCGCGCCGCTGCGGCAGACTATGCCGCCGGTCTCGTTCACTATGTCAAGCGCTTTTACGGCGATGTTTTTAAGGATCTCGTCGCCGCGCGCCTTGCCGTAGCGGTCGTTTATCGTGTGGAAGTGGTTGACGTCGACGACGATCGCGTCGGTCGGTGCGCCCTTGTGATAAAGATCGAGCTGTTCGGCGTAACGATAGAAGAATTCTTTGTTGTAAAGCCCCGTAAGATGGTCCCTTTCGGTAAAACGCAGGATATCCCTGTCCTCGGAAAGCTCCACCGTGCGCAGGATGCGTGCGAGTATGACCTTCGAAGCCGGATAGGGCTTGGGAATAAAGTCGATCGCGCCGAGCGTAAGGCATTCCACCTCCGCCTCGCTGTCCGAAGTCATAACTATTACGGGCAGGCGGGAATACGCGGGATCGCTCTTTATCCGTTTCAGCACCTCGACGCCCTGAATGCCGGGAAGGTTCAGATCGAGCAGGACGATACTGAGCGTTTCATACTGCTCCCGGATGACCGAAAGAGCTTCCTCGCCGGTCCCCGCAACGATAAGGTCGTAGACTTCGCCTATGCTTTCCCTTATCATCTCCTGGTTTATGAAATCGTCCTCGACCAGCAGTATTCTTCTTTTTTCCTCCGATATGCGGAACTTTGTTTTTTTATCAGTCATTGTGATCCACCTCCGCGCCGCATGTGCACGGCCGCGCCTGCAGCCGTTTTGCCGTCATCGCGCTTTTTGAATAATTCTAAGGGTTTTCCCTCTCATTCAAGGCTTCCGTACCTTGAAACGGCTTCTTCGATGGTAAGGACTCCCGTTCCGACCTGGAAAGAAGCGAGCCGTATCTGAACGGCGAGAGTATCCTCGATCCCGAGCGCGGCGGGCGAAATTACAAATTCCGGTGCGGTGCTGCCGACGGGAGCATACACCTTATCGAAAGACAGGTCTGTCGAAGGCGTGATCAGACGTTTGACGGACGCCATCTGGTTCAACTCGGTTTTCGTAATGAGGAAACGCATGAATTCGTTCGTCATATCCAGATTTTCGCAGGTGCTGTTTACCGAGAACTGAACGGAAGGGCTGTCGAGAAAATATCCGCCCTTGTCGGTTACCGGAACCGGAGCAAACGTATAGGTGAACGGATGCGCCGTAAAAGCTTCCGACTGGCTTTCGCGCTTGCCCGTGCCCGATACCGTGTCGCCCGTGCAGATCATCATCGGAACGTCTCCTTCGAAGAAACGCATGATGACTTCGGAATAGTTATCGCTTATCGCGGAGCATTTTTCCGTATTTATGCATCCTTTTTCGATCAGCTGAGAAAGCGTCTCAAGCGCCGGGCGCATATATTCGCCCGCCGAGGGATCGCACCGGTTGGCGGCGGCGACCATCTCCGGATGCTCCGCCAGAGTCCCCGCAAAGATCGGGTATGCGATCGTATTCATAAGACTGCCCGAGGATTTTGCGCTGTATCCCATCATCGGGCTTTCGTATCCTTTTTCGCGGAACGAGGCGCAGGCGTCGAAAAGCTCCTGCAAAGTCGCCGGCACCTTAATCCCTTCTTTGGCGAACAGATCGTTGTTTATCAGCATCCCGTAGGACGTCGAGAAGATCGGGACAGTTAAAACGCGCCCCTGGGGATCGCTGCTGAGAAGCCCGGGACGGATGCAGTCCAGATCCAGACCCAAAGATTTATCCCCGAGGTTTTCCATTTGTGCAAAAACGGAATCGTATGCGGAGTTTCCGATCATCCAGCTGAAGGAGAAGAAAATGTTAGGCGCGTCGTTCCCCTGCAGAACGGTAGCGATGGAATTGTTGTAGTCGTCGATCTTCGTATAGCTCATCTCTACGTTCGGATAATACTCGTTAAAACGGTCGAACTCCGTCTCGAGAGCTTCGAAATTGCTGTAAGTTCCTACTACGCTGATTTTGCACGCGGTGTTTTTGTCCAGCTTCGGCTCGAATACCTTCTGTTCCTCCTGACGGCTGCCGGAGCCGCAGGCGGCAAGGCCGAAGATCATAAACGCGGCCAGAATAACGATGAGTGTCCTTTTCAGTTTTTGATTGCCCTTTCTTTTATCTTACGT
>CACZSP010000301.1 GCA_902783905.1 uncultured Ruminococcus sp. | reverse complement strand
CAGGTGGCGTCGGGCCGGTTCGGCGTACACGAGGACTACCTCAACGCAGGCGCCGCCATCGAGATCAAGATGGGACAGGGAGCCAAGCCGGGTATCGGCGGGCATCTTCCCGGCGCGAAGATCGTTGGAGACGTGTCTCGGACGCGCATGATCCCGGAGGGCTCGGACGCGATATCCCCGGCGCCGCATCACGACATTTATTCGATAGAAGACCTGCGCCAGCTTGTTTTTTCGCTCAAGGAGGCGACGCAGTACAAAAAGCCGGTCATCGTAAAGGTCGCGGCGGTCCACAATATCGCCGCGATAGCCAGCGGCATCGCGCGTAGCGGAGCCGACATAATCGCCATAGACGGCTTCCGCGGAGGGACCGGCGCGGCCCCGACAAGGATACGCGACAACGTTGGCATCCCGATAGAACTGGCGCTTGCCGCCGTCGATCAGCGCCTGCGCGACGAGGGGATCAGAAACAACGTTTCTCTCGTGGCCGGAGGATCTATCCGCTCGGCTGCCGACGTGGTCAAGGCGGTCGCCCTCGGAGCCGACGCCTGTTATATCGCCACGGCGGCGCTTCTCGCTCTCGGATGCCATCTCTGCCGTACCTGCCAGTCGGGAAAATGCAACTGGGGGATCGCCACACAGCGTCCTGATCTGGTAAAACGGCTCAATCCGGATATCGGTTGCGAGCGCCTTGTCAATCTTATGACCGCCTGGCGTCACGAGATAATGGAAATGATGGGCGGAATGGGGATCAACTCGATCGAAGCCCTGCGGGGCAACCGGCTTATGCTCCGCGGAGTCGGACTGAATGAAAAGGAACTGGAGATACTCGGTATCTCCCACGCGGGGGAATGAAAAATGAAGCGCGTTTACGTTAACGAAGAATGGTGCCTCGGGTGTCACCTTTGCGAATACAACTGCGCCTTCGCAAATTCAGGCCTGCGCGACATGGCCTTCGCGCTGAAGGACAAAAAGATATTCCCCCGCATACACGTTGAAGGGGACGACCGTATCACCTTCGCCGTTTCCTGCCGCCACTGCGACGATCCGATATGCGTCAAAAGCTGCATTGCCGGCGCCATATCGAAAAAGGACGGCGTAGTAAAGATCGACAGGCAGAAGTGCGTCGGATGCCTGACCTGCGTTCTGGTCTGTCCCTACGGCGCCCTGGCGCCCGGGGAGAACGGAACGATGCAGAAGTGCGAGCTTTGTCTTGAAAACTCTTGCGGCGCGCCCGCGTGCGTTTCCGGATGCCCCAACGGGGCGATAGTATACGAGGAAAGGGGCGACGGAAAATGAAAAAATACCTGATAATCGGCAACGGCACCGCCGCCGTCGGATGTGTCGAAGGCATACGGACGGTCGACCGGGAAGGCGGGATAACCGTCGTTTCGGGGGAGGGGCGCCCGGTTTACAGCCGTCCTCTGATCTCTTACTATCTCGAAGGAAAGACCGACGCCGAACGGATGAAATACCGTCCCGACTCTTTTTACGAAGACAACGGCTGCCGGCTCGTTTACGGCACCGCAGTTTCGATCGATCCCGAAGGAAAAACGGTCGCGCTTGAAGACGGGACGGTTCTGCCTTACGACGAACTTTGCGTCGCCGCAGGATCCCGGCCCTTCGTTCCGCCGATGGAAGGGCTCGATAAGGTAAAAAACAAATTCGGCTTTATGACGTTCGACGACGCGCTTTCTCTTGAGAGCGCGCTGACGAAGGAGTCGCGGGTGCTTATCGTCGGAGCGGGACTCATCGGACTGAAATGCGCCGAGGGGATAAAAAACAGGGTCGGCAGCGTCACCGTCTGCGACCTTGCCGACAGGGTTCTTTCGAGTATTCTCGACGCCGGCTGCGCCGCGACGGTGCAGAGGCATCTCGAAGCGAACGGAATAAGATTTCTGCTCGGCGACACCGCCGTCCGCTTCGAAGAAAACTCGGCTTTTATGAAAAGCGGAAAGACGGTGGAATTCGATATACTCGTTCTTGCCGTCGGCGTACGCGCCAATGCGGAGCTTGTAAAAAACGCGGGCGGGAATACCGGTCGGGGTATATCGGTCGACGTGAAAATGCGGACGAGTCTGCCTTCGGTCTACGCCGCCGGCGACTGCGCCGAGGGCTTTGACGCGTCGACCGGAACCAAGCGCGTTCTCGCCATCCTTCCGAACGCGTATATGCAGGGACGGACCGCCGGAATCAACATGGCGGGCGGCGACGCCGTTTTCGACAGCGCGATTCCGATGAACTCGATAGGATTTTTCGGTCTTCACGTGATGACCGCCGGTTCCTGCGACGGGGAAATGACGGAAGAAAAAACAGACGAAGGATTAAAACGCTTTTTCACCCGGAACGGCAGACTGACAGGGTTTATGCTTATCGGAAATACCGACCGGGCGGGGATATATACCTCGCTCGTGCGCGAAAAGACGCCGCTTGATTCGATCGATTTCGAGCTGACGAAAAAGATGGCGTCCAGTCTCATTTTTTCTCCCGAAATCCGTAGAAAAAAATTCGGAGGTGTGGTATAATTATGAATATAATTGCAAACGGTCTCGGATTCCGTGAAATAAACGAAGCGATCCGCGCCGCGGGGAAGGAGATCACGCTTACCGGATGTTCCGGACAGCGATTCATCTGCGCGGGGATGTCGGACGTTTCGGTAACGATCGGCGGAATTCCCGGAAACGCTCTCGGAGCCTATCTCAACGGCGCCTCGATAACGGTCGAAGGCAACGCCCAGGACGCCGTCGGGGACACGATGAACGACGGGCGCATCGTCGTGCACGGGAGCATCGGAGACGCCGCCGGATATGCGATGAGGGGCGGGCGGATCTACGTCAGGGGAGACGCCGGATACCGCGCCGGAATACACATGAAGGCCTACCGCGAAAAGGTTCCGGTGATGGTCATCGGCGGATGCGCCGGGAGCTTTCTCGGAGAGTATCAGGCGGGCGGACTCATAATCGTTCTCGGGATGAGGTCCGAAAAAAAGCGCATCGTCGGATATTTTCCCTGTACCGGAATGCACGGTGGAAGGATGATACTGCGGTCGGACTGCAGGGATATCGTCTTTCCGGGGCAGGTGTCCGCGAGACCCGCAAACGAGGAGGATCTTTCCGGGATCCGCGATTATATCCGGGAGTACTGCCGGCTGTTCGGTGAAGACGAGCAGAACGTTTTCGATTCCCCCTTCACCGTGGTGACGCCCGACACCGGGAATCCCTACAAACGGCTTTACGCCGCAAACTGACAAAAGGAGCAATCTATGAAATACTCGGCAGATGAGATCATTCAGTACGCCGCCGAAGAGGACGTCAAGTTCATACGTCTCGCTTTCTGCGACGTGTTCGGAAAGCAGAAAAACATTTCGATAATGCCGGACGAGCTTCCGCGGGCCTTCGAGCACGGGATAGCGTTCGACGCGTCTGCCATCAGGGGATTCGGCGACGAGTCGCGTTCCGATCTTTTTCTTCATCCCGAACCCGAAACGCTGACCTGGCTTCCGTGGCGTCCCGAGCACGGGAAAGTCGTGCGTATGTTCTGCGGGATAACCCGGCCGGACGGCACTCAGTTCGAATGCGATACGCGCAGTCTCCTCAGGCGCACGGCAGCAGAAGCGAAGACATCCGGATACACATTCAGCTTCGGAGCCGAGCAGGAGTTTTATCTTTTCGAGCTTGACGAAAGGAACGAACCCACAAGGATTCCCTACGACCGGGCCGGATATATGGACATAGCGCCCGAAGACCGGGGAGAGAACGTGCGCAGAGAGATCTGCCTGACGCTCGAACAGATGGGGATCCGGCCCGAAAGCTCCCATCACGAGGAGGGACCCGGGCAGAACGAGATTGATTTCAGATACGCCGAGGCGCTCGAGGCCGCCGACAACGTGATGACCTTCCAGACGGTGGTCAGGACGGTCGCGCGGCGGAACGGTCTATTCGCCGATTTTTCTCCGAAACCGCTTTCGGGAGAACCCGGCAACGGTTTTCACATCAACGTTTCGGTCAGATCTGCGGACGGCTCGGATCAGCTTGACCGCACCATCGCGGGTATACTTGCAAAAGCTTCTGCTATGACGCTCTTTCTCAATCCTCTCGAAAGCTCGTATCTGCGTCTCGGGCAGATGAAGGCGCCGGGTTACGTGTCCTGGTCTGCCGAAAACCGCTCGCAGCTCGTCCGCTTCCCCGCGGCTTCGGGCGAGTTCCGCCGCGCCGAGCTTCGCTCACCCGACCCGGCCGCGAATCCGTATATCGCGTTTACGCTGATGATCAGGGCGGGGCTTTACGGTATTGAAAACGCGCTCGCGCTTCCCGCTCCGCTGGACGTTAACCTGTACAGGGCGGATGAAAAAACGCTGTCCCTGCTGGAAAGGCTTCCGAAGAGCATTTCCGAGGCAAAGACGGCGTCGAGGGACGTTTTTATCGAAGAATCGATCCCGTTGAAGATAGCGGATATTTACAGGGAGTAATGGGATTGTTGTTTCTTGATGAAAACCGCCTTTGTCAGGCAGCAACCGATTTGTCCGGTAACAATCCCTCCGTCATGCTCGGCTTTGCCTCGCATGCCACCTCCCTTTGCACAAGGGAGGCAAGAATACAGTGAATCGTGCGTTTAGGCGGCACGAGCGCTTCCTGATTATTAATCTCGACAAGATTTTTGAAACAACATGGACACCCGAAGAATCGCCCGCATCATTGGCTCCCTTGTGCACGCCAATTTGGCAGGGAGCTGTCGCGCGCTCGTCGCGTGACTGAGGGATTGTTGGGCATAAACGCAAACTGCCTTTAGTTCAGCAGTAATCGTTTTGCCTGGATAAAATTTGGGTTTCTGAACAGCCGCTTAAGAAAAAAAAGGGGGGGGGATACGTTTGAATTTGAGGGAACGTTCTTACAGCGTTCTGGTCGTTTCGGCGTCGGAAAAATTCAATCAGGCTCTTCCCGAAATCTTTTCTCCTCCGTTTTTTTCTCCCGTCTGCTTCGTATCGGGATCGGCAGCCGCGAGGCGCGCCCTGACCGAACGCGAGTTTGACATTGCCATCGTGAACTCCCCGCTTCCCGACGATTCCGGAGTCCGCCTTGCCGTCGATTCGGTCTCGTCAGGCAGTACCGCGGTGCTTTTTCTGGCGAGAGCGGAGCAGTATTCCGAGTATTCGGACAGACTTTCGTCGAACGGCGTTTTCGTTATGCAGAAGCCGGTTTCACGTTCCTCCTTTCAGCTTGCCTCCGAATGGCTGATCAGCGCGAGGGAGCGCATACGCGGGACCGAGCGCAAGGCGCAGTCGATCGAAGAAAAGATGAACGAGATACGTATCGTCAACCGGGCCAAGTGGCTGCTCATCAGCGAACTGAAAATGACCGAGCCCGACGCTCACCGGTTTATCGAAAAGCAGGCGATGGACCGCTGCATTCCGAAAAAGACCGCCGCCGAGGAGATAATCAATACTTACGGCAGGTAATACTAAAGGGGCTGTTAAAAAAGTCTGACTTTTTTAACAGCCCCAAAAATTCGGCTGACAGATGTTTGAAGTTGACAGTGGGCAGAATGAAAAATGAAAAATTAAAAGTGAAAAATTGAGTTCATTTTTCATTTTTAATTATTCATTTCCTCATCGCCATTTCGACCAGTTTCTCGCAAAGGGAGGCGTAGTCGATACCGACGGCGGCCGCCTCCTGCGGAAGGAGGGAGGTCGGGGTCATCCCGGGGAGAGCGTTGAGTTCGAGACAGAAGAATCTGCCGTCGTCCGACAGGATGAAATCGGCGCGTCCGTATTCCTCCATGCGAAGAGATTCGAAGGCGAGAAGCGCGAGGCGCTTTATTTCGTCCGTCTGTTCTTCGGTCAGCGGAGCCGGGCAGATCTCGGTGGTCGCCCCGCTCTGATATTTGTTCGCGTAGTCGTACCATCCCGACTTGGGGATGATCTCGACAGGCGGAAGCGCCTCGCCGTCGAGAACGGCGCAGGTGAGCTCTCTGCCGGTGACGAGTTTTTCGACTATAAGATATCTTTCGTAT